>CAJXMS010000112.1 GCA_913056475.1 uncultured Bacteroidota bacterium | reverse complement strand
TCTTTGATCTGCTCTGCTTTGGCCAGGTTAAAGTCCAGGTAGAGGTCGCGGAGGGGAATAAAGTGCCGGGCGTCAAAATCCTGAAGCTGCGGGAGCGGAAGCTCACAGAGGGCAATGAAATACTCCACCTCCACGCGCAAGCGGTAGCGGATCAGGGCGTACTCCGAAAAATAATGGCTTAGCTCTTGGGTATGACGGGTATAGCGTCCGTCAATGGGAGAAATGGCCTGCAAAGCATGGCTCATAAACAATAACTTTAGGGATTAAGAACTACATAATAGCTTATCCGCGCAAAAATAAGCCTTCCTGAGCGCCCGGCTTTGCCTAAATTTGAATGGTGCTGCGGTAGCTTTTTTTTCCGTTAAGCGTCATCTTTAAATTCATCAGGTATGTTCAAGCACTTTGGCACGGCGATAATCAGTTATGGCCCTGCGTTTCGCTACCTTTTTCGCAAGGGAATGAGGCGGTATTTACTTTTACCGGTGCTGCTTAATTTGCTGCTGCTGGCAGCCTTGGTCTACGTGCTGATGGTCCATAGCCAGCCCACTATAAAGTACCTGGGCGAACTATTGGGCCTGGGCGAGGAGTGGACTCAGAGTTACTGGCTTACAGCCCTCCAGGTATTCCTTTTTGCGGTAGTAATATTGTTTTTCCTTCAGGTTTATAAGTACCTGGTCCTGATATTATTGGCCCCCTTTCTGGCTTTTCTGTCCGAGCGAATAGAATATCTGGAAACGGGGCAGGTCTTTCCCTTCAGCTGGGGGGGCCTGCTTAAGGATCTCTGGCGAGCCTTCTTGATAAACGGGTGGAACCTTCTGCGGGAGCTGTTCATTACCCTGTTTCTTAGTATTTTGGCCCTCATCCCGGTGGTAGGCTGGATAGCGCCCGTCCTTATTTTGGGGGTACAGAGCTACTTTTACGGTTATGGTTTGCTGGATTACAATGCAGAGCGGTGGCGATTCACATTTCGGGCTACTGAGCGCTGGATGTGGCTGCACAGCAGCGCCACCCTGGGCACAGGCTTACTTTTTTATCTTTTGTTTTTGATACCCGTAGTGGGGTGGATCATGGCGCCCGCCTGGGGCACCGCAGCCGCTACCCTCACGGCCCTTCGATTGCGCCAGCAGGCCGCCGCACAGGGGGCGCCTGCTTATTAGGCGGCGCATAGCGCCTTCAAGAGAAAGGCCTCCCGGCCAAATGAAGCTCATTTGGCCGGGAGGCCTTTCTATAAAAGATACAATACGGGCAGCGCTAAAAAGCTTCCCAGAGGGCTTCCCACTTCACCTCGCTCGGGGTAATGCTCATGACGGGGATTTCGCTGTGGTACATGACGGCCTGTACGTCGGTGCCGAGAAAGTAGTCGGTGATGTCCCTCTCGCGGTCGTCTTCGGTGATGATGAGCAGGTCGCCATCGTTTTCATAAGCGTACTCCAGGGTATTGCGCACTACTCCTTTATGACGTGGATTTTCGATGAGTTCGGTAGTGCAGGTGATGCCTTTATCGGAGATAAATTTATCCACTTGATGGAGGTGAGCCCGCACGATTTTGGCTTGGTCTTCTTGTTGGAGCACGGAGACGATCTTTATCTGGGCATTAAAAAGTTTGGCGTAATGGATGGCGGGGCCCACTTTCTCTTTGGATCGGCGGTCCAGTACCAAGGGGAAAATGATGGTATCTACTTTTTGGGGCTTGCGGATGCCTTTAACGGCCACTACGGGTGGCTGCACCAGCGAGGCGGTGCGGTAGGCATTACTGCCTATAAAGCGACGGCGTAGGTTCTGGGGCTTTCCGTTGGTGCCCATGACCACCAGGTTGCATTCCATCATTTCTACCACCCGGGCTATCTCCTCGTATACCAGGCCTTTGGCTACAATGGTTTCAATCTTGAAATTGCACTTGGCCCGGTACTCATCGGCCAATTCTTTGATGCGGCTGTCTACTTTTTGGCGAAGCTCTTCCGTATTTTTTTTGGCCCCAAATACGCGCTTGAAAAAACCGTCTTCTTCGATGACCGTAAGCAGGGTGAGATGGGCCTCTGGAGCGGCTTCTGCAAATACCAGCGCTTGGTCTAATGCCATGATAGATTGGTCTGAGAAACCGATGGGAACTAAGATATTGAGTTTGTTTGCCATTTTTTAGGGTTCTTTGCCAGCAAATTTAGTGGAATAAGCGCAATTCATGGCCATACCTGCTTCCGAACTCATCCTTAACCCTGATCACTCCGTTTATCACCTCCAGCTGCGCAACGGCGAGCTTGCGCCCCGCGTTATTACCGTGGGAGATCCCGGTAGGGTAGACCTTATCCGCTCTTACCTGGATACCGTCGAGTTGGAGAAGCGCCATCGAGAATTTTATACGGTAACGGGCCGGATGGGGGCTCAGCGGCTTACGGTCCTGGCTACCGGCATTGGGACGGATAATATCGATGTGGTGCTCAATGAGCTCCAGCTGGTTCAGGCCTATGACCTTGAGAAACGCCGGCCCCTGCCCAACCCGGAACCACTGCGCGTATTGCGGCTGGGTACCAGCGGGGCTTTGCAAGAGGAGGTTCCGGTGGGGAGCCTGTGGATGAGCGAAGAGGCGCTCGGGCTGGATGGTTTGCTGCCTTTTTATGCTCATAATTATCCCCTGGTGGATCTGGGCTTGCCCGGTATTCCACCGGCGGTGCGTGTTCAACCTAGCGATGAGCTAAAACAAGCATTTACCAGGCACGTAGACGGGGGAGGCCTTACGCTTACGGCGGCCGGCTTTTATGCCCCCCCGGGGGGGCACTTGCTCGCCGCCCCCCGTCATAAGGATTGGCTGCAAAAAGTGGTGCAGCAGGAGGTAGGAGGGCGGAAGCCCAGCAACCTGGAGATGGAAACAGCCGGAATTTATGGGCTGGGCGGCCTTTTGGGCATGCATACCTTGTCCCTTTCGGTGATTTTGGCCAACCGTTTTACCGGGGACTTCTCCGCCCGGCCGGAGGAGGGCATTAAGCGCCTGATAGAGGCCGGGCTGGAAGGGATCACTTCGCTACGTTGATGGCCCGGCTTTCGCGAATGACGGTAACTTTCACCTGCCCCGGGTAAGTCATTTCGCTTTGGATCTTTTGGCTTATATCGAAGCTTATTTTAGCGGCTTCTGCGTCGCTTACTTTGTCGCAGTCTACCATTACTCGTAGTTCTCGTCCCGCCTGAATGGCGTAGGCTTTTAGCACACCTTCTTGCGCCAGAGCCAGATTTTCCAGGTCTTTGAGGCGCTGCATATAGCTTTCAGCTACCTGGCGGCGGGCACCGGGCCGTGCCCCGGAGATACCATCACAGACCTGCACCACCGGGGAGAGCAGGTGGTTCATTTCTATTTCGTCGTGGTGGGCGCCTATGGCGTTACACACCTCCGGTTTTTCGCCGTATTTCTCGGCCATTTTCATGCCTAAGATGGCGTGGGGCAGCTCCGTTTCTTCCGAGGGCACTTTCCCTATATCGTGCAGAAGGCCCGCTCGCTTGGCCAGCTTGGGGTTTAAACCCAGTTCGGAGGCCATGATCCCGCATAGATTGGCTACCTCGCGAGAGTGCTGAAGGAGGTTTTGCCCGTAGGAAGAACGGTATTTCATGCGCCCTACCATGCGTATAAGCTCGGGATGGAGGCCGTGGATGCCTAAGTCTATACTGGTGCGCTTGCCCAATTCAATTATTTCTTCTTCCAGATTTTTCCGGGTCTTCGCACACACTTCTTCGACGCGTGCCGGATGGATACGCCCGTCGGTAACCAGCCGGTGCAGGGAGAGACGAGCTATTTCGCGCCGTACGGGGTCAAAGCAGCTCAGCAGAATAGCCTCCGGGGTATCATCTACCACCACTTCCACACCAGTAGCGGCTTCCAGCGCACGAATATTGCGTCCTTCCCGACCTATAATGCGGCCTTTCACATCATCGTTCTCAATGTTAAATACCGTTACGCTATTTTCCACGGCCTGCTCGGTAGCTACCCGCTGAATACTTTCTATCACCACTTTACGGGCTTCGTGATTGGCGGTAAGCTGCGCTTCTTCTACCGTGTTTTGGATATAGTTGGCGGCATCCGCTTTGGCCTCTTCTTTTAAAGTTTCCAGGAGCTGTTCTTTCGCTTCTTCCGGCGAGAGGCTGGAGATCACCTCCAGTTGTTCTACCTGCTTGCGATGCATCTTTTCCAGCTCCTTGGCTTTCACATCATTAATTTCCATTTTACGCTCCAGTTCTTGGCGCATTTGCTTGTTTTCGTGAAAGTGCTTTTTATTGTTATCCGCATGCTCTTTCACCTTTGCTTCTCTTTCCTTAAGCTTGTTTTGGCGCTCTTGCATCTTTTGCTCGCGCTTTTTGATCACTTCCTCGTGTTCTGCTTTCAGTTCGAGAAATTTTTCCTTTGCCTGAAGGATTTTATCCTTTTTTATGGCCTCGGCTTCTTTTTTAGCTTCGGACAGGATCTGCGCTGCTTTCGCATTTTCACGGCGGTAGAGGAAAATGTAGCTAAGGGCTCCCCCCAGCAGCAGGCCGGCGAGCGGCAGAAGAATGAAGTATAGTGTAGACATAAGTATAGTGGTGCTTTATGCGTAGGTTGCTAAAAAAAAACCCGCATCCTTTTTCAAGTTTTGTCTAAACTCCGTTTAGACAGGTTCGGAGTTTACCAGACAATTTCGACCTTCCACTCCAGGGAGGCATGGTCTAGAAAGCCCGAGCTAAACTCCTATTATGATTAGTGTTGAGTTTAGCAAATGCAATTGAACAAAGGATGCGGGAAAAAATGGTAAGAACGTTCGCTTTATTGTAGCGCTTGCTGAATTTTTGCTTCGATAGCTTCTAGTGATTTACCCACGCGCCGGCCATCCACCCATTCAGCGGCCTGCTGTTTTTCCAGGCGCGCCGCCATCTGCAAGGCCGCCATGGCCAGGGAGTCCTGTTTGTCACGAACGGCAAAATTAGCTTCGTATTCCTTCACAGCGGCCTGGATGGCCTGTGCTGCGCGGCGCACATTTTCTTCCTCTTGCCGTCTTACGGTAAGCGGGTAAACCCGGTCGGCCAGGTTGATTTTTATTTTCTGAACATCGTCAGGCACTATACGGCTTTATCGAATTACTCAATCGTTCAGCAAAGCTACACAGCGGTCTATTTCCCGCATGAGCGAACTTATCTTGGCTTTGGCCAGGCGGGCATCTTCCGGCGTAGGGCCCAGCCCCTGAGCCATGCGGGCCGTTTGTAAGTTCTGCTTTGCGTTTTGGAGTTCTTGCTCCAGGCCGTCCACTTTTTGGCTTAGCTCTTGACGTTCCCGGCGGAGCTGCTCGTTTTCCTTTTTCAGCAGTTGCTGTTCGGCTACGAGCGCATTCACCGCACTTTCCAGTCTTTTAAGCTGATTATCAATGGCGGCCATAGCAATCCTTCCAAAGCTGCCAAAGGTACTAAGCTTTCGCATGAATTCAAGCACCTTGCTGCGATTTTTTGCTGCCATGGCTTAGCGGTACTTAGCTTTGGCCTGCGGCCAAAAGTGCCCTACCCATCCGGCCACGCTTATTCTCTTAAGGAGCTGGCAGATAAATAAGAATGCCTTATCTTTGCGCTCCTTTTAGCGAAAACCGCTAAATGTTTATCAATTAAATGTTTAACCGATGAATCAGTACGAAACCGTTTTCATCATGCATCCCGTCTTATCTGAAGATCAGGTAAGGGAAACGGTAGAAAAGTTCAAAGGATTCCTCAAAGCCAAGGAGGCCAAGGTACTCCACGAGGAAAACTGGGGGCTCAAAAAGCTCGCCTACGCCATCCAATCCAAGCGAAGTGGGTTTTACCACCTGATGGAATTCCAGGCCGATCCACAACTCATTGAAGAAATGGAAGTAGAAATGAAGCGCGATGAGCGCATCATTCGCTTCCAAACGATCAAAATGGACAAACATCATATCCAGTTTGCCAAAGACCGTCGCAAGAAACTACAGAAATCCTAAAAGAAAAGAAGCATCATGAGTGATTTGGATACGGGCTCAAACCAGAGTGAGATACGCTATCTCCAGCCCCTGAAAATAGATACCGGCAAGCGCCAAAAGTTTGACCGCTTTAAGCGCTATGACATCAAGTACGTTGACTATAAAGATCCCGAATGGCTGGCGCAGTTCCTTAATGAGCAAGGCAAAATCCTGCCCCGCCGCATTACCGGTACCTCTCTCAAGTACCAGCGTAAAGTGGCCAAAGCCGTAAAGCGGGCGCGTACCATCGCCCTGCTGCCATTCGTAACGGACAACCTTAAATAAACTATTGCCATGGAAATCATACTCAAATCCGACGTAGAAAACCTTGGCTATAAGGATGACGTGGTGAGCGTAAAAAACGGATATGCGCGCAACTATCTTATCCCCAAAGGTATAGCTGAAATGGCTACGCCGGGCGCCAAGAAAATGCTCGAGGAAAACCTCAAGCAAAGGGCCCACAAAGAAGCCAAGCTGATCGAAGAAGCTAAGAAAACCGCCGAGCAGCTCAAGGACCTGGAGCTCAAGCTCACCGCCAAAGTGGGCAAAGGCAATAAGCTTTTTGGATCCATCAATAACGCCAACCTCGCGGAGGCCCTGGCCAGTCGTGGACACCAAATAGAGCGCAAATACATCCAAATACAGGGCGGCACCGTGAAGGCCACCGGCCCCTACAAAGCACACATCCGCCTCCACCGCGAAGTCAATGTGGAGCTGGACTTTGAAGTAGTAGGCGAAAAAACGGCCTAAGGTTCTCTGCGTCCTTAACAAAACGAGCAAACGGCATCCCGAAAAGATGGAAACCTGCTCCTAAAGCCCTATGCCCCGGCATGGGGCTTTTTATTCCTGGCCCCTAAGATCGGCAGGGCCGCCGCCGTCTGTGGTTTCCGACGCCTCCTTAGCCGATCTGGTTTATTTCGGATATTTGCTTTTTAGTAATACTGGTTTAGATAGATGGGATTATTCGATAAAGTATTTAAAAGCAAGCCCCAGGCTGAAAAATTAGATCAGGGCTTGGAAAAGACCCGTAGCAGCGTTTTTGGCAAGCTAAGTAAAGCCGTGGCAGGTAAACGCCACGTGGACACCGAGGTACTGGACCAACTGGAGGAAGTACTCGTTACTTCCGATGTAGGCGTGGAAACCACCATTAAGATCATCGAAAGAATCGAAGCACGCGTGGCGCGGGACAAATACCTGGGAACCGATGAGCTCAATGAAATTCTCCGCGATGAAATTGCCGGCTTACTCCTCGGGGAGGATACCACGGCCGAAGCGCGCTTTGAAGTACCC
>CAJXMS010000111.1 GCA_913056475.1 uncultured Bacteroidota bacterium | reverse complement strand
CGGATAGATGAATTTATTGCCAATTCGGGGATCCGTACCGATGCCCTTGCGCACCATATTCACGTCAGCGCCCATGATCTCGCAGAGGTTGGCCACATCATTCATGAAGCTAATTTTAGTAGCCAGCAGGGAGTTGGCCGCGTATTTGGTCATCTCCGCCGATGGCACATCCATAAAGAGAACCGGATGGCCATTAAGCACGAAGGGGTGGTACACCTTCTCCAGGATTTTGCGGGCCCGCTCGCTTTCTACGCCTATCACGATGCGGTCCGGTTTCATAAAGTCCTCTACTGCGGCCCCTTCTTTAAGGAATTCCGGATTGGAGGCCACATCAAAGTCCATTTGCGCGCCGCGCGATTCCAGGGCATCTTGAACTTCTTTTTTCACCTTAGCGGCCGTTCCTACGGGCACGGTGCTTTTGGTAATCACCACACAGTAATCATCCATGTTTTCCCCAATTTCGCGGGCCACCATCAGCACGTATTTTAGATCGGCACTGCCATCGTCGCCAGGGGGCGTTCCCACCGCGATAAAGGCCGCATCGGCTCCTTTAATGGCCTCCGCCAGCTTGGTAGAAAATTTTAACCGGCCTTTACTATAGTTTTTAGTAACCATCCCCTCGAGGCCGGGCTCGTAAATGGGCAAAATCCCCTTTCTGAGGTTTTCGATCTTTTCCTGGTCTACATCCACACAGGTCACGTCGATGCCTACGTGGGCTAAGCAAGTTCCGGTGACCAGCCCTACATAGCCAGTCCCCACAATTACAATTTTCATGTTTCTTTATTTGAGGTAGTTGATAATAGTTTCGGTGATATAGGCCTGCTGATCTTGAGATAGCTCGGTATGCATAGGTAAGGAAAAAACCGTATCCACGAGCCTTTCCGTCACCGGAAAATGCCCTGGATCGTACCGCTCATCCCGGTAGGCCTTTTGCATATGCAAGGCCACGGGGTAGTAGATCATAGCGGGGATCTCCTTTTCTTTCAGATAAGCTATGAGCTCATCGCGGTTTATGGTCTCGTCTTTTATCCGGAGGGTATACTGGTGAAACACATGGCTTGACAGAGAGCTGCGCACCGGGGTTTGCAGTTGAGGAAGATCCCCCAGGGCTTGATCGTAAAAATCAGCCGCCTTTCGACGGGCGGCATTATAGGCATCCAGATGGGGCAATTTTTGACGCAGAACAGCCGCCTGCAGGCTATCCAATCGGGAATTGACGCCTACGCGGTCATGATAATAACGGCGGCTTTGACCATGATTGGCCACCATCCGAATTTTGGCCGCCAGCTCATCATCATTGGTAAAAAGCGCCCCTCCATCGCCGTAGCAGCCCAGGTTTTTACTGGGGAAAAAGGAGGTAGCCCCCACATCGCCCAGGGTACCGGCCTTGCCCACTTCCCCATTCCGGGCATAGAAATCCGCGCCTATGGCCTGGGCGGTATCCTCTACTATATGTAAGTGGTGCTCGCGTGCTATGGCGCGTAGGGCGTCCATATCCGCACATTGCCCGAAGAGGTGTACCGGCACAATGGCTTTGGTGCGTGGCGTTACCGCTTCCCGTACCTTTTCGGGGTCCAGGGTGTACGTTTCCGGATCTACGTCTACCAAAACGGGTTTGAGCTGCAGCAGCGCTATCACCTCGGCGGTGGCCACGTAAGTAAAGGTAGCCGTTATCACCTCATCGCCTGGTTTTAGTCCCAGGCCCATCATAGCTATTTGCAGGGCGTCAGTGCCATTGGCACAGGGTATTACATGTTGTACGGCCAGGTAGTCTTCCAGTTCCGCCTGAAAAGATTTTACTTCTGGACCATTAATAAAAGCCGCCGAATCTACCACCCGGTTCATCGCCTCATCTACTTGCGGCTTTATCTTTTGGTACTGCGTTTGCAGATCTACCATTTGAATTTTTCGCATTGTATCATCTTCTATTGCTGCAAATATAGGCGCCATAAGCATTGTCGCGGGTGCTTCTCTCTACCTTCCCGTTCCAGAATGCTACTTTTGTACCCGATTGTAAGGCTTGCCGGTATTTCCTTTGGCCTCCCGGCCAAAAGAGATAGCGGCCGCTGGTAAAATGCAGCTTATTATGCCCCCTATCCCCCGTTATAAAAATACCCGGACCCGCCAGAGAAACTTCCTGCTGGGCCTCTTATTAGTGGCGGGATGGTGCAGCGGCCAAACGGGCTACGAATACGGCCGGGCCTGGCTCATCGGCTTCAATGCGGGCTACGGACTGCCTGCCGGAGACTGGCAGGAAAACTATAATGACCTTATGGTAGTGGGCCCGCGGGTGGGCGTAAAAACGGTCCAAAACTGGATCATTACCCTGGAAGGCGGATTTGGATTTGGTGGGCTTTCGCCTAATGCCCGGGCGGTGATCGCCCCGGCGCTTACCCAGCGCAATCAAGTGATCAACGAACGAGGAACGCCCGCCGAAATAGGCGTTTACCAGCGCTATGCTACCGGTTTGCTGAGCCTTCAGAAAGTTTTTCCCTTTTGGCAGGCCAACAAAAACTCCGGCCCCATCGCCGGCCTGGGAGCGGGCATGGTGTGGCACTGGCTGGCGCTGCAAAATACCACTAACGATATTCCGCACCTCAATGCCCCTTATAGCAAGGGATACGACCAAATGCGCCAGGGGCTTCTTCTCCGGCAAAGCCTGGGTTACCACTACATGAGCCCCAATAGACGAGTGAATTTTTCGCTAAGCCTGGAAGCTTCACAACTTATGACCAGCAGCGTGCGCAAATACCATTATGCCACGGGAACGCGCGCACCCCGGGAAGAACTTAGCCTGCTTTACGCCCTTAAGCTGAGCTGGTACATTCCCATTTACCGGGGCGCCCAAACCCAAGAATACTACGAATAAAAAATGGGGGCCCTCTACCGCTTAGCCATCTGGCTTTACGGGGCCGCCATTCAACTCGCGGCCCTTCGCTCTACCAAAGCCCGCCGGTGGGTGGCGGGCCGGCAAAACTGGGCCGAAAGGCTTCGCCAAAAAAGAGCCGCTCTTCCGGCCGCGCCCCTCTGGGTGCATGTGGCCTCCCTGGGCGAGCTGGAACAAGCCTTGCCCGTGCTCGATCTGCTGCGCAAAGAGCAGCCCGCGCTGCCTTTTTTGATCAGCTTTTTTTCGCCCTCCGGCCTTGATTATTTCCAAAGTGAAGACCCCCTGGTGCAAACCACCTACCTGCCCTTGGATACCCCCCGTAATGCCCGGCTCTTTGTAGATACCCTCAAACCGCGCGCGGCCTGGTTTGTCAAGTACGATGTTTGGCCCTTTTTTTTGAAAAACCTTTCGCGGCAAGCCATACCTACCCTGCTGGCGCCGGCCTTATTCCGGCCCGGGCAAATTTACTTTTGGCCCGGGGCCGGGGCCTACTTCCGGCAAGCGCTGAGTCACTTTTCGGTTGTTCTCACCCAGGATGAAGGATCGGCTGAGCGCATCAAACCCCATCTTTATAATCCAGTGCTAGTGGGCGGCGATCCCCGATTTGACCGGGGCGCAGCGCTCCGGGAAAGCAGTTATAAACCCGCTTTTCCGATGGCCGAATGGCAGCAAAAAGAGCGTTTTACCCTAATAGCCGGCAGTAGCTGGCCACCGGAGGAAGAAATGCTCCCGGCCGTATTGGACGCCTTTCCAAACTTAGAACTGATCCTCGCTCCCCACGACCTTAGCCCCGCCCACCTGCAAAAAATAGAAACCACCTTAGGCCCTTACGGCCTGGTGCGCTGGAGCTCGGGAAAGGCCCAAATGGCAGCCCGCGTACTGTTGGTAGATACCATTGGCGAGCTCAAATACCTCTACCGTTACGGCCAGGCGGCCCTGATAGGGGGCGGCTTTGGCAAAAGTGTACACAGTACCATCGAGCCCATGGCCTACGGGCTTCCCTTGGTGTTTGGGCCGGCGCACCAAAAGTTTTTAGAACCAGGAGCCTTGATTCAAGCCGGTGGTGCGCAAGAAATAAGCAATGGACAAGCTCTCTACAACTGGCTGGCGCCGCTCATTAAAAATCGAGCGGATTATCAAAGTAAGGCGGCCGCAACAAGCGGCTTTTTTGCCCGCCAAACCGGTGCTTCGCAATCCATTGCCGATATTTTGACCACCCTTTTAAAGCAAACGGATAAGGCATAAGCAGGGCGCTTAGCGGCCCAAGCCTTTCTTTTTAGGCCAATAATTACGGCTTAGGGCAAAGTTTCTTTAACCTCCCCGCAAGTAAGCATTGACGCTCCGTAGTAAGGGTTTTTCACCTCCACCTTTCGGCTCAGCCAGTATGCTCCCTGGCCTTGCTGAGCCATGGGGCAAAACTGCAAATAAAGCGGTGCCTGAACGGGTTTTGCCGCCCGAATGATGGGCACCAGATGATCAGATATGGCCACGAAATAGTTTCTCAAAGCCTCTATTTCTTCTGCTCGGGCTGCTTTGGCCAGCACGGGCCGGAGCTTTGTTTGGTGTCGCTGCCAAATGGCCGGTAGGGGCTTACTTTTCATTTCACCGAATACCTGGTAAAGGATTGTAGCCTGAGCTAAAGCCGCGGTAGTATCGTCTTGCACCAGCGCTTCCTTGAGATCCAAGTAGGCCTGGAGTAAGGGCTTGAGGACGGTATTGGGCGCTGGCGAGCGGGCCTTGGATACCGGCGCTTTGGCTCCGTCTGGCCGGCTTCGGCCAGGCTGGTGCCATTTTGTGCCGCTGCGGTCGGTTCGATTCATCATGCTGGGTTTCCCCGCCAGCTGGGCGGCGGCATCCACGCTAAAAGCACCATGTACTACCACCTCTTCCCCGGGCCGGAGCCCCTCCTTGACCACAAAACCGGGGTTTAAGGAAGGACCCAGCCGCACCTCGCGCATGGCATAACTTTCCTCCGGTCCGTTGCGCTTAACATAGACTACCGAGCGCTCTCCCGTCCACAATACCGCGGTTTCTGGAACAACTATAACCTCCTCATCAAAGCGGGCCCTAAGGGTCCCCCGGGCAAACATTTCGGGCCGCAAATGTCCCTGCGGATTGGCTACCACGACTCGCGCGCGGGCCACCCTGGTTTGTGGATCTATAACGGGATCTACCTGGGATACCGTTCCCTTGAACTCCTCTCCGGGAAGGGCGGCCAGCGTAAAGTGCACCGTATCCCCCTTGCCTACCCAGGAGATATCCGATTGATAGACATCAAACAGGAGCCATACTTTCCGGAGGTTGGCCATGGTATAAAGTTTTTCCCCCCGCTCCAGATAATCGCCCTGCTGAATGCTTTTTTCCAGCACGTACCCAGCCTCATCGGCCACGATAGGAAAGCTTTCCAGCGGTTTTTGGGCCTCTAAAATACGCTGGACCTGCGCTTCATTAAGCTTCCAATGGTGCAATTTTTCCCGAGCCGAGCGAAACAAGGCCGGCTGTTGCTCCCGGACTTTCCGGGCCTCCAGGAGTTCCTCCTGCGCACGAACGAGTTCCGGTGCGTAAACATAGGCCAAAACCTGTCCTTTTTTTACCCACTCCCCTTCGGCGCTGACCATAAGCCTTTCAATCCGTCCCGGGAAGTGAGCTGTTTGGCTGTAGAGGTGCCGGGCATCCACTTGGACCTTCCCGGTAAGGGAGATGTTTTTGACGGGCGCTGTGGTACCCACCGTAGCGGTCTGTACCTGGGCGAGCTCCCGGGCAGTAGGACTCATAGCCACGGCAAGGGTATCCTCTTGTTGTTTTCTGCTCTGGGATACCGGGATTAGTTCCATGCCACAAATGGGACAATCGCCGGATTCTTTTTGCCTGATTTGCGGGTGCATGGAGCAGGTAAAAGTGCTTTCGGGGGTCGCTTCTTGTGAGGATACTTTAGTCTCTGGGGCTTCATGGCTAAAGAAGCCCCAGCCGAGTAGTACGCCCAGCGCAAGGGCGGCGGCCAACAGGAGGAAGGTCTTTTTATTCATTATCGGGCTGATTTGAATTCGTCATTAGATAAGCCTTTTCTGCGCGGGCCAGGTGGTATCCCACTAGAGCCGAGACCCGTTGTTTTTTATAGGTCAGGGTCTGTTCTTGCATTTCGAGTACCGCTTCAAGGTCATTTTCACCCTGGCGGTAGGCCGCCAGGAGAAGCTTCCGGGCCTGCTCGGCGCTTTGCATTTGAGCTTTTCGGAGTTGGACGCGCTCAGCGTGCTTCCGGCTATTAAAATGCACCCGGGCGTAGGACCGGCGGAGCGTATTGGCTTGCTCCTCTCGTTTGAGGCGGTAATGCTCGGCCCTTATTTGTGCGGCTCGCCGGGCCGCCCGGTATTTTTTCCGGTAGATAGGGAGCTGCAGACTGAGCATGGGCATAAGGATATCCTGTCCATTACGGGGGGTACCGGCATCCAAGCGCGGACCTACCACGGCGTAGTCCAGGCCAAGCCCCACCTGGGGTAGTCCTTGTCGCGCCTCGGCTTGTTCCTGCGCCTGGCTGGCCCGTCTTTGCAAGCTCAGCTCTGCCAGCAGGGGATGTTCCCTAAGCAGGGAATCAGGGGGAGCAGCTTGAGGTAGAAGGCCTAAGCTCAAAGAGTCCGGGAGGGCTACCAAGGCATTCTCCCGGCGGTTCAGTAAGTGATTGAATTGGCTTAGCAGGGAAGCCTTTTTTTGCTTCAAAATAGCCTGTCGGGTGCGGGCTTCCCGAAGCTGCATGTCTGCTCTTATTACCCCTACCAGACTCCCTTTCCCGCTTTCGAAGCGAGACTGGGCCAAGGTTTTATAAGCTTTCAATAGCCGTAGGTTTTCATCCTCTATTTTGAGATGTCGGTGGAGCTCGTACAGCGGATAGTAAGCTTGGGCCACATCATAAAAAAGTTGCCCCCGCGCATTCAGGAAAGCCTGATAGCGTGCCTCGGCGCGCAAGGCTGCCGCTTTCTTTCGGGCCTTAAGGGTACCGAACCAAGGAAACCGCTGGCTCAAAGAAAACCGTACCTGCTGGGGCCCTACGCGGGTTTCGACCGGTGAAAGAAAATAGCCCAAGGCGAGTTGCGGATCCGGCAGGCCACTTTGCTCGGCGACCCTTTCCAGGGCGGCCTCAAAGGCTTTATACCGGGCTTGTAGCCCTGGGTTGTTTTGGGCGGCTATTGATTGGTAATCGGTGAGGCCCTGAGCGTTAACCAAAAGAGGAAGGACCCAGGCCCAGCTCAAAAAAATGCCGTGGATGCTTTTCATGCGCTTTTAATTTTTGAGTTTTCTTTCTTCCCGCCAGGCGTACAGGACAGGGACGATGAAAATGCTTACCAGAGCAAAGGTCAGCCCGCCAAAAGAGGGGATGGCCATGGGCACCAT
>CAJXMS010000110.1 GCA_913056475.1 uncultured Bacteroidota bacterium | reverse complement strand
CTAAAAGCCAATGCCGGCCTATTTTACCGCACCAAGGACAGTGTTCAGATCAGTTATAACCTTAATTACGGCGGGGGCACCACCGTTTTTCAAGGGGAAAACCGCTTTAGCCTTAACAATATTCGTTTCTGGCAAAACGTGGTAGAAGTGTCCAAACCAGATCGCTTCTTTTTGCGGGCATACAGTACCCAGGAAGACGCCGGCGATAGCTACGATGCGGTGCTTACCGCCTTTGAGATGAACGATGCTACCATGGGTGATGAGCAAACCTGGAATCAAAATTATGCCAGCGCCTGGCGGCGTTTTCCCTTCCGTTTTGCGGATGCTTTCCAGGACAGTGCGGGCTTCAATGTCCAATCGCCCTCCTTTGATTCCGCCTATTACCAGGGGGCTTATCAAGAGATCCTGGACCAGTATAGCGGGCTCCTGCGCAACTATCACGACAGCCTCCTGGGCATTACCTCAGCGGATCGACCCCTGCCGGGAAGCGCCGCTTTTGATTCGCTTTTTAACAATATTACCTCCCGCACCTTCCAGCAAGGGGGTGCCCGCTTTTTTGATCGCTCAGCGCTCTACCATTTTATGGGCGAGTACCAGTTTACCCTGCCAGGGGATATCAAGAGCCGCGTAGGGGGTAATTTTCGCATGTACCGCCCGCGGTCCCGCGGCAATATCTTCGATGAAGTGATCCCTTCCTCCATCGAAACGGATTCCGTAGGAAATGTCCTTTCACAGGATTACCGGCAAATAACCCTAAACGAATACGGGGCCTACCTGGGCTTGCAACGCAAATTCTGGGGGGAAATGCTCAAGGTGAGCGCTACCCTGCGGATGGACAAAAACCAAAATTTTGATTTCCTCTTTTCCCCCGCTCTCTCTATGGTATACAGTCCGGACGCTGACCACACTTTCCGGGCTTCCATAAGCCGGGCCATTCGCAATCCCACCCTGCAAGACCAGTACCTGCGCTACGACGTGGGCCGCGCCATCCTGCTGGGCAATCTTAATGGATATGATTCCCTGGTTACCATCGACTCTTATGACTTTTACCGCAGCCAATCGAGCCTGCAAAAGGAAAACCTGAACTTCTTCAACGTAGATCCCATCCAGCCGGAAAGCGTGTTTACCCTGGAAGGCGGCTATCGCGGCAGTTGGTTTGACCGGCTCTACCTGGATATGACTTACTTCTATAGTTGGTACCGCAACTTTATCGGCTTTCAATTTGGGCTGGACCCCACCTTCTCCGACCAATTCCCCGACCGTATTACACGCCTACAGGCCTACCGGGTAGCTGCCAATGCCCGCGATCTCGTTACCACCCAGGGCTTTAATCTCGGCGTAAACTACTATCTGGGCGATCATCTGGTGGCCAATGGCAACTACAGCTTTAACCAACTGAACCAAGCCAATACCGTGAATCCCATCATCCCCGCTTTTAATACCCCCACCCATAAGTATAACCTGGGCCTCACCGGACGCAACTATAACTGGCCCAAAACCAGCGACCATAAATGGGGATTTGGGTTTAACTATAAGTGGGTAGATGGTTTCCGCTTCGAAGGCTCTCCCCAGTTTTCCGGGCCCATTGATGCTTACGGCCTCTTCGATGCGCAGGTAAACTACCAAATGCCCGATTATAACCTTTCCTTCAAGCTGGGGGCCAGCAACTTGCTAAACAACCGGGTAACTACCGTTTACGGGGGGCCTACCATTGGTCGGCTGGCCTACCTTACCATTAACTACGACTTGAGCAAAGCCCCCTCAGCGGCGGCAAATTAAGCGGCTGTAGGACCAGCGTTAAGGGGAGGGCACCAGCAGCAACAAGCGCCCAGAATCTTTTTCCCACTACCCGTGCCTTCTATCCCGTTTGCAAATCCCTGAACGGCCGTGAAATAGCAGCCGAGAATTTTTATACCTTGCCAGGCGTAACTAACAAGACAACAACTATGAAAGTAAAACTACTATGCAGCGGATTGCTTTTGCTCTCCGGATTGGCTTTCGGCCAGAACCGTTACACCTCGGAAGTATTCTCCCAATTTCAAGTCAACACGGATGTTACTTTCGGTACCAATATCGATTTTCTTACCTCTGATTTTTCCGATCCTACTACGGTAGCCTCGGAAGTAACCACCATCAAAACGGCCCTGGCCGTGGGGAATCCCATTCCGGCCGCTTTCTATGATCCTACCGATACCTCCACTTCCGTGAAGGTAGATGAGCTCAAAATGGACGTTTACGAGCCGGCCGGCGATACCCTGGCCCAACGTCCGGTAGTGGTTTACCTCCATACCGGTAATTTCCTGCCTCCGCAGGTAAATGGCGGGATCAACGGCACCCGCCGCGATAGCTCGGTGATCGTAGCCTGCCGCAAGCTGGCCCGTCGCGGCTTTGTGGCGATTGCCCCCGACTACCGTCTGGGCTGGAATCCATTGGACCCCAGCCAACTTCAGCGGAGAGCCCAACTCCTCAATGCCGTGTACCGCGCCATTCACGACATGAAAGAACTGGTCCGCGTGGTGAAGGCCGATTCCGCCAACTTGGGCATCGATCCCGATAAGATCACCTTCCTGGGGGAAGGTTCCGGGGGCTACGTGGCCCTGGCCTATTCTACTCTCGACAAGTGGGCGGAAGTAGAACTGCCCAAGTTCACTAATCCCCAAACCGGCAACTCCTTTGTGGACTCTAACCTAGTGGGTAATATCGAAGGCCTGGGTGGCAACCTCAACCTTTATCAGGACAACGGTCTGAGCACCGATATCAATACCTGCGTAAACCTGGGCGGCGCCCTGGCCGATATCTCCTGGCTGGAAGCCGGCGGCCCCGCCATGCTGTCCGTCCACGCCGTCCGCGATCCCTTTGCCCCCTTTGGCGACGGAACCGTGGTAGTGCCCACCACCCAAGACGACGTAGTGGACGTTTCCGGAGCCAATGTATTTATTCCCAAGGCCAACAACCTGGGCAATAACGACGCCTTCCTCAATAAGTCTTTTAACGACCCCATCACCCTGGCCGCCCGTGGTCGCTATGGGGTCACTTATAACTATATCTATCCCGCGCCCTTTGACACCATCAGCGTGCGCAGCAACGCCGAAGGCCTCTTCCCGGTAGTCCGGCCCCTGGCCAATCAGCTCTTCAACAACGTAGGTTCTCCCTGGCAGTGGTGGGATCCCAATGGTCCCATTGCCACGGACACGCTCGATCCGGGCCCTCCCGCCATCACTTACCACATGGCCGGCCTCGCCTCCAATCCCAATATGTCCTCCAGCTTCGGCCGCACCTACATGGATACCATCCTCAATTACATTACCCCCCGGATGGTGCATACCCTCAACCTGATAAACCGCCCGGAGTATGACCTGCAAACCAAATTGGCTGTATACCCCAATCCCGCCCGGGAAACGCTGCGCCTCAGTAGTACCGATCCCGCGCTGGAACTACAATCCTATGAGGTGGTAGACGTTACCGGCCGCCCGGCCATCCGCAGCGCCTTTACAGATGGGCAGCGCCAAATCGACCTGAGCCGCCTGAGCCCCGGCGTGTATTTCCTGCACCTGCAAACCGATAAGGGAAAAACCGTTAGGCGCCTGGTGATTGAATAAAAGCCATTAATCGCTTCAGGGCATCAAACCATAATTAAAGGCTGTCGGAAACTTTCCGGCAGCCTTTTTTGCTTTATATACTTTTGCCGCCTGTTAGGGCCTCAGGAGGGGCCTGCGGCCAAATGTGAATCAAGTATTGCCATGAGCGTAGCTACCCAGCCAGCCTATAATTTCAACGGAAAGATACATACCCGCCCAGAGCTTCCGCTAAACTTAAATAACCGGGGGCTCCATTACGGAGATGGCATGTTTGAAACCCTCCGGGTAGGAAGGGGCAAAATTTATTTTTGGGAAGACCATTATTTCCGCCTGATGGCCTCCATGCGCCTGGTGCGCATGGAGATCCCCATGCACTTCTCACCCGAATACCTGGAAACCGAAATAGAAAAAACCCTCGAGGCCAATAAGCTAGAACAAGGTCACGCCCGGGTTAAGATCCTGGTAATTCGGAAAGCCGGCGGCTACTACACCCCCACAAACCCCGATGTAGACTGCCTCATCACCGCAGAACCCCTTAATGAAGCTACCTATACCCTCAACGATAAGGGCTATCAGGTAGACCTCTACAAAGACTTCTTCAAGCTCTCGGGGCTCTTTTCCAATCTCAAGACCAGTAGCGCCCAGCTTTATACGGTGGCCTCCGTATTCCGGAAGGAAAATGATCTCGACGAATGTCTGCTGCTCAATGAAAAAAAAGCCGTCATCGAAGGCATCAGTGGCAATGTTTTTATGGTTAATAAAGCAGGGGAACTGTTAACACCACCGCTGGCCGATGGCTGCCTGAAAGGCGTCATGCGCAAGCAAATCATCGAGTTGGCCGAAGAGCAAGGTTACACGGTAAAAGAAGAAAGCTTTAACCCCTTTGCCCTGCAAAAGGCCCAGGAACTTTTCTTTACCAACGTGATCCGGGGGCTTCGGTGGACCGCCCAATACCGCAAAAAATCCTACCAAAACACGGTGGCCCAGGAACTCACCAAAAAACTCAACGCCCGCGTCTTGCTGGGCTAAAAGCCCGGACGGGTAAACCAGCCCTCTGTTTAACGGTTTTAAAAACAAGCAAAATCCAGCCCTATGAAAGCCATCCGTTGTCCCCAATGTGCGCTCTGGACCGATGGTGATAAAGAATGCTGTGCCTATTGCCGCTACGATCTGCACCAAACCGAACAGCAGGCGGCCAAAATCGAGGCCGGGCGGCAGTTTCGCTCCTTTCCCGTACCCGAGATCCACCCGGACGATCCCTACTGGCGCCGGGGAGCGATCCACGTTTTGCGCTTCTTTCAGCTCATCTTTACCGCTTTTATAAGCCTCATAGGCGCCATAGCCAGCTCTACCGTCCATTAAAAGATGAAAAATTTTCTGCGCGCCATACCGCCCTTCAGTTACCTGGCTTTCCTCCTGTTTGCCGGTCATTACCTCTGGGCGCCCTATCACTCCTACGTATTGCTGCACAGCTACCTGGACGATCTGCTTTGCCCCGCCATCGTATTAGGGCCTGCCCTCGCGCTGGGACGCACGGTAGTGCCCGGCGACCCTCAGTGGGGCCTACCCCGCAGCTGGGGCCTCTGGTTTGTGCTCTGGTACAGTATGCTTTTTGAGGGGCTTTTACCCCTTTTTGATGCGCGCCACTACGCCGACCCCTGGGATATACTGGCTTATGGCCTGGGAACCTTCCTTTTTTATCTTTGGGCAAACCGAAAGCCCGCTTCGGCGGTTAGCCCTCTTTATAAATCCTAAGAGCCATGCAAGTAAGACAAGGAGACGTGCTGATAGAGGCGATAGCTGAGATCAATGAAGAATCCCGGCCCACCGAGGAGCGTTTGCTCGTTCGGGGCGAAGGCCGCTACCACGGACACTTTGTGGAAGGAGAGGTAAGTATCCATGAGAATCCCCACTTTGGCCCGGAAAACCTGGTAACCCATTACCTGGAAGTGAGCGATAACGCGGTGATTGAGCACCGCCATACCGAAACCGGGCAGCCTACCCGTGAACATGCCCCCATCCCGCTGCCGGCGGGACGTTACCGCGTTTTACGCCAGCGAGAGTACAATCCCTACGCCCGCGTTATCCAAATACTGCAGGATTGAGTACGCTGCTGGATCTTTTGCTCGCTGAGGAAGGACGGGAATTGTTGCGTCCCCGTCGCAGCCGCGAGGAAGTACATTTGGCCGTAGGCCAAATGTATGAGCAGCTCCAACGCAAACGCCCCACCATAATATTATGTGATACGCCCTGGGAATGGAGCCGGGCAGTGGAGGGCGCGCGTGAAACTCAGAAGGGACGGGCGGGCCTTTCGCAGGAGATCTGGCGCCGGGTACAGGAAATGAGACACGCGGATCCCCCCGAGGCAGTCCCGGCAGCGGCGCATTTTGAGCGGGCGCGTGCCTGCCGGGAACAACTGGATGGGGCCGTAGAAAAAGAGTCCCAAAAACGCGGACAAGCCTGGCAGGCTCCCGATCAACATCCCCACTGGTATGACGCCGTCTGGCTGGAAAGGGAAAAGGCGCCGGCCGGGCTGGACCAGGCCGTAAAAGGAGGATTGCTCTACGGCGCCGCTTACGAGGAAACCTTTGTGGGCTGTATGGTGCCCCAGGAAGTACGCAGGAATGCCGCCGGTCAATGGCATGCGGAGGAGGGCCCCGCGCTGCGATGGGAGGGAGGGGCCCTGTATTACTGGCACGGGGTGCCCGTGCCGGAACAGCTCATCGAAAATCCCGAGACCGTGACCCGCGCCGAGGTCATGCAGGAACGCAACGCGGAGGTACGTCGCTGCTACCAGGAACGACTGGGCGCGGAACGCTTTTCGGAATTATTTGATCTTCAGGAAGTAGATGCGGATACCGACCTGCAGGGCCGGCGGCAGCAACTGCTGCGGACCGCGCATGGGGACGATATAGCGGGCGAGCCACTGCAATTTGCCCGGGTTACCTGTCCCACCACCCAGCGGATTTATTACCTCTGCGTACCGCCCCATTTGGAGAATGTATGGGCGGCAGTAGCCTGGACTTTTGGAAAAGAGGCGGCGGCTTACCGGCCCGAAAAAGAAACCTAAGCGCCCGAAGCTATACCCGCCCAAAGCTGCTACCTTTGACCCTCTATGAAGCGTTTTTCAACTCTTTTGTCGGGCAGCTGGCTCCTGGTCTTGCTCGCCGCCTGCAGCGGCCCTCCCGAGCGCGATCCACAGACCATCTTTCGCTACAACGAATCCGCCGGGATCGGTTCGTTGGATCCCGCCTTTGCGCGCAATCAGGCCCATATCTGGGCGGTACATCAGCTCTTCAACGGCCTGGTTCAGATGGATGATCAGCTGCGGGTAAAGCCGGCCATCGCGCAGCGATGGGAGGTGAGGGATTCTGGCCATACCTATCGCTTTTACCTGCGGGACGACGTGTATTTTCATGCTGACCCCTGCTTTGACAGCCTGCCCCAGCGCCGGGTCACTGCCCCGGATTTTGTGTACAGCTTCGACCGCCTCACCAGGGAGGCCCTGGCCGCGCCGGGAGCCTGGGTTTTCAAGAACGTGGCCGGGTACCGGGCGGTAAACGATACCACCCTGGATATACGCCTCAAACAGCCCTTTTCGCCTTTTTTAGGCTTACTTACCATGAAGTACTGCTCGGTGGTGCCCCGGGAAGCCATCGAAAAGTACGGCAGCGACTTTCGCCGGCATCCCGTAGGGACGGGGCCCTTTCGCTTTAAACG
>CAJXMS010000109.1 GCA_913056475.1 uncultured Bacteroidota bacterium | reverse complement strand
GCCCCCGCTGCGGGATAGGGCGTAGAGGGTATCTCGGTGCAGCCGAAGCTTATGGAAACCGGGCTCCGCAAAGCTGGGCAAGGGGTAATCCCGCGGGAAGTTGACAAAATTGTTTCCGTCAAATCGGGATATACCCTGGTCAGTGGCCAAGAAAAGATAGCCCTGCGGGCCTTCCAGTAGATCGTTGATGCGGGCGCTGGCCAATCCCTGCTGAAGGCTGTAAATACGGAAATCTAATCCCCAAAGCACGCCAGAAGCGGACAGGCCAAGCAGCAAAAGTATTATTTTCAGGGAGCGGGGTCTCATGATGACGCCTCCAATGGGGCGGCCGCAAAGGTAAGTAAGAGATAAAAGGGGCCCCTAAGCCCACCGCGGCGGCAGAACCCCCTCTCAGCCGAGGCGGGGCGACCAGGAACGCCCGGGGCCCCTAAGCCCGCACCACGCCGCCGGGGCCGCGGCTGCCCCCCTGGCGCGGCCCTTTATCCCGAAGGTAAGCCCTTTTTGTCTTATTTTTGAGAACGGCCCCGGTAGCGACGCACCCACGTGCTCCTCCCTAAATCTCCGCCCTATGAATACCTTCCACAAATTAAAATGGATCACTGGCATCCTCTTGATTTTTATCATCGTGCTGACCACCAACTTGGTAGACCGCAGCAATTTTCAGAAACTTAAGCAGTCCGTTACCTCCATTTACGAAGACCGCATCGTGGCCAATGACCTCATCTTTGAGCTTTCCCTGCTGGTGCAGGAAAAGGAAATAGCCGTAGCCCGGGAAGACAGCGTTTTTTTCCGCCGCGACAATGGGCAGGTAAACCAAGATATCCAGGGCCTCCTGCAGCGCTACCGGCAAACCCGGCTCACCCGTCAGGAAAAAAGCATCTTTCAGGCCCTTCAAGAACAACTCCAAACCATCAAACAAGAAGAAAAAGAATACATCGCCTCGGGTTATACCCGCAACGAGGGTTTGCTAAGGGCCATCAATGGCACGGTGCACACCCTGTCCAATCTTTCCAAGGTGCAACTCAGCGAAGGGAAAAGGCAAATGGAGATCAGCAAAAACACCATGAAAACCATCGATCTCTTTACCCGCATCGAAATCATTTTCCTGGTGATCAGCGCCATCATGGTGCAAATCATCATCCTCTACAAGCCCGCCCGGGATTAAATCAAATGACGGGCGCAAGCTTTGCCTGCCGGACGCTAAGATCGGCTGCATGCCCCGGCAGGACCGGGAGACGCCCTGCGGAGAAGGTACCGGATTCCTTTAGGGCATCCGGCCAAGGCTCCCTGGTCTCAGCCCTCCACCTACCTGCCCGGCAAAATGGGTATAAACGGCTATCTACTGGCCTCCGGCAAACCGCTTAAGAACCCCCGCTGGCGCGGACCTTCCTCCGGCGCTATAATAGGGGCTGTCGCCCAAATGTAAGATCGGTGGAGCTTCCCCGTACACCCCTGATCAATGGGGGTCCGTACGGTCGAGCGCTTGATCTAGCCTTTTGGAGAGCAGGGTGCCAGCCTGATCGCAAGAGGCGCTGCGTAGGCTTGCCTCCCTGCCCCCGGTCTTGTGGCCCTCCGCGCCTTTTTGGCATGAGCGTACCGCGGTGGCCGGAATTTATAGGCAAGGACTATTGCTTATCAATCGAACATAATAGCGGGAATCAAGTATTTAAAAGATAGGAAGTGCTTTTCTTAAAACCAAAATGCCTAAATACCCATCCTCATGTCCCAAACTCCCCTGTTACTCGATTTAAAAGATGTGAATCTGCAGATGATCTCCCAGGTGGGAGGGAAAAATGCTTCCCTGGGCGAAATGATCTCCCAACTCAGCAAACAAGGCGTTCGGGTTCCCGATGGATTTGCCCTCACCGTGGAGGCCTTTCAAACTTACCTCGACTACAATAATCTTCAAGAGCGTATCAACCGGGAACTGGCTGAGTTGGACGTTTCGGACATCATTTCCCTGCGCAAACGGGGCTCCGCCATTAGGAATATGGTCGCCGACGGAACTTTCCCAGCGGAGCTGGCCGAAGAGATCACAGCGCGGTATCGCAAACTTTCCCGGCAGTACGATAATGAGGCCACCGACGTAGCGGTGCGTTCTTCCGCCACCGCCGAGGATTTACCGGACGCCTCCTTTGCCGGCCAGCAGGAGACTTTCCTTAACGTCCGTGGGGCGCAAGCCATACTCAACGCCGTAAAATCTTGTTTTGCCTCCCTCTATAATGATCGCGCCCTATCTTACCGCGCCGAACGAGGCTTCGATCACCAGGCGGTAAAGCTTTCCGTAGGGGTGCAAAAGATGGTTCGTTCCGATATCGGCGCCTCGGGCGTGGCCTTTTCGCTGGATACCGAAAGTGGTTTTCGGGATGCCGTGGTCATTAACGGCGCTTACGGCCTGGGCGAGTTGATCGTGCAGGGGGAAATTTCGCCCGATGAGTTTATCGTCTATAAACCTAAGCTGGAGCAGCCCGAGCTGAATCCTATTCTGGAGAAAAAAATTGGTCAAAAGCATCATAAATTGGTTTACGGCAGTAATGCCAACGAACTGGTTAAACGGGTCCCCGTAGACCAAAAACTAACCGATCAATTTTGCCTGGAAGAAGATCAGGTGCTGGAACTGGCTCGCTGGGTCACGGAAATTGAAAAATACTATTCGAACAGCCGAGGAAAATGGACCCCCATGGACGTGGAGTGGGCCTACGACGGCTTATCCAAGATGCTCTTCATCGTCCAGGCCCGGCCGGAAACCATCCACTCCCACGCCGGAGAAGATAAGCTGATCGAATACCACCTGGACGACCGTCCCGGCGCCGACCAACTGCTCCTGGAGGGTATTGCCGTAGGCGACCGTATCGGTGCGGGTAAAGTGCATAAGTTATTTACGCTGGACGGCCGGGATGGCAGTGAAGACGAGGCCTCCTTTCAGGAAGGAGAAGTGCTGGTAACCGAAATGACCGATCCCGACTGGGAACCCTTGATGAAAAAGGCCTCCGCCATTGTCACCGATAAAGGGGGGAGAACCTGCCATGCGGCCATTGTAGCCCGGGAAATGGGCATACCGGCCATCGTAGGCTGTGGCCATGCGTCCCAAACCCTGGCGCCCGACCAGGAAGTAACGGTCTCCTGTGCTCAGGGAGAAGTAGGGGTGGTTTATAAAGGCTTAATCCCTTTCCGGCAGGAGGAAATTCAGCTCGGTGAGCTACCGCAATCCCGGGTAAAATTGATGATGAACGTAGCTTCCCCGGATCTGGCTTTTAAATTCTCGCGCGTTCCTCACGCCGGCGTAGGACTGGCCCGGGAAGAATTTATCATCAATAATTACATTAAAGCGCATCCCCTGGCCCTACTGCATCACCAGGAGCTGGGCGACGAAGATTTAAGCCGGTCTATCAAATCCCTTACGGCCGGATTTAAGGATGCGCGCCGCTTTTTCGTCAAAAAACTGGCCTACGGAATCGGGCGCATCGCCGCTGCCTTCTACCCTCAGGATGTGGTCGTGCGCTTTTCCGATTTCAAATCCAATGAATACATGAATCTTCTGGGGGGCCAGTATTACGAACCCTCGGAAGAAAATCCGATGATCGGCTGGCGCGGGGCTTCGCGTTACTACGCCGATCAGTACAAAGAAGCCTTCGGCCTGGAATGCCAGGCCATTAAGAAGGTGCGCAACGAAATGGGCTTGGATAATGTCATCGTCATGGTGCCTTTCTGCCGGACCCCGCGGGAAATGAAGCAAGTGCTGGAAACTATGGAGGAGTTTGGCCTGACCCGAGGAGAAAATGGCTTGCAAGTCTACCTCATGGCCGAGCTGCCCTCTAATATTCTGCTGGCCGATGAGTTTGCCGAGTACGTAGATGGTTTCAGTATAGGTTCCAACGACCTCACTCAGCTTACCCTGGGGCTGGACCGGGATTCCAGCCTGGTGGCTCACCTTTACGACGAGCGCAACCGGGCGGTCAAGCTTATGATCAGCCGGCTGATCCGTACAGCCAAGGCCCAGGGAGAGAAAGGAGGGATCTGCGGTCAGGCCCCCTCGGATTTCCCCGAATTTGCTTCCTTCCTGGTCCAGGAAGGGATCGATTCCATCTCGGTGACGCCCGACTCGGTTATGAAAACCCTGCGCGCTATTCACCAAATCGAAAATTCTTAGGCGTGCAGGACTTCAATAAAATCGCCTACAAGAAGCCGCTTTTCCCGGTAGAAAACCACCTGAAAGAGCACCTCAGCCGCTATTCCCGGAAAATAGATCTGCCCTTTAGCTATGACGATCTCACTCGCTTCAGTGAGGCAGTTCCCATTTACGACGATCATGGCAAAGAGACCTTGTGGTACTCGGTATTGTATTATCAGTCGGAAATGGATTCCATCAAGGAGGATCTGATTCGCGGATACCAACTACTGGTAGGAAGTGGTAAGCGCACGGCTCACCTGGGTATTGCCGACATACAGTACTGTTCTTTTGGCAATACCAAGCCCTTTCGGATCAAAGTGGTCAACCAGATCAACGAAAACCACGACTACTATTACGTGAAAAGGGCCGACGCCTCCCGGATCTACGGTTTGGAGCTGGAAGAGCTTTTTTCGCCCGATAAAGTTTCCTTCCTGGTAGATAAGAAAACCCTGGTAGAAGAACACGTGGTGGGTATTCCCTGCGATGACTTTATTGCCAAATACGAAGACGTCCAGATTGAAAACCGCCTGCGCTTCGCCAAGGAATTTGTGAAATTCAACGAGCGCTGTTTTGCCCGGCTTCTGGGGGATATGCGGGCCTATAACTTTGTGGTGGAGATTACCCAAGACTTTGATAATATCCAATATCGCCTGCGGCCGATAGACTTTGACCAGCAGTGCTACGAGGGCCGCAAAACCATCTACATGCCCCAGTACTACAAGGAAAACATCAAGCTGGTAGAACTGGCCCAGGAACTACTTTCTGCGGAGGTAGCCGCCCAGTATCAGCGGGAGGAAAGAGTGGCCATCAGCAAGCGATTTGCTTCCAACAAGCGCCGGGCCATCAGCTTACTGGACACCATGCGTAAGGATCGAATTTCCACCCCCGAAAATGTCCAGATCCTGGGCCGAGACCTCGCGCGTCATCACCAGGACGAAAGCTTCGCCTCCTTAACCAATATGGCGGATATCTTGCGCCGGCACCTGCAATTGCAACTTCAGCGAAAGAATTAATTTTTGAGCGCGCGCTAGCCCTGCCTTTTTTGAAGCATCTCCCCGCTGGAAGTTTTTTAGATAAACGCGGGAATATCGCATTTTTTAAACCCTTCCAAAAACATTGGGGACCCCTGCGCTAAACGGTGGGAAAAGGGGAGTACCCGATTTGCCGCTAACCGGGAACAGGCCCCCACCTAATGAACCCCCGGAATGCTAATCCCCCGTAAGTTCCGGTACAGCTCCAGCGCGTAGGGGTCCGTCATGCCGGAAACGTAATCCAGCACCCCCATGATCCGCTCGTAAAGCGGCCCCTCCACCAAATAAGGGCGGGGCATCAGGCCCAGCACCTTTTTATGGCGCTTTTGGCGTTTTTCAGCGGGCAGGCTCACCGCCTCCACCAAATCTTTGATGAGGCCACTCATGATCTCAAATCCGGCCAATTCGATCTTGACCACGCTTTCGTGCTTGTAGATCCGCTGGTAAGATTTTTGGGCAATTTTGCGCAGCACCGGCTGCAAGGGGGGCACGCCGTCCAGCAAGTTTTGCCCATAACGACCCTGTAAAATAGAAGCCCGCTCTCGCATAAAAACCGCCACACAAGCCGTCACCAGCGCCCCGATCACCTTAGCCCGCAGGTAAGCCACCGCCTCTTCCTCATCCGCACGTAGCCGCTCCAGGTGAAGCTGCACCGAGTGCATATCCACCGTTCCGGCCGCTTCCAGCAGTTCCAGGAAATCGCCCTTTAATTCCTCAAAACCCAGGATGCCCAGCCGGTGGCCATCCTCATAGTCCATTACCGTGTAGCAAATATCATCGGCCGCCTCCACCAGATACACGAAGGGGTGCCGAAAGTGAGCGCGGGGCTTGGCACTCTCCCGCTCCAGGGGCAATTCCTCCAGCAATTGCTCAAAAGCCCGGGTATCGCTTTGAAAATAGCCGTACTTGCTGCGGTGCTTTCCGGCTTTTTTTTCCTGGGCCGTGGATTCACAGGGATACTTGAGAATACTGGCCAGCGTGGTGTAGGTAAGCTGGAAACCGCCGGGCAGCCTTCCGGGGAAGTGGCGCGTGAGCAGCCGAAAAGCATTGGCATTGCCTTCAAAGCGGGTCAGGTCGCGCCACTGCGCTTCGGTAAACTGGCCGCTGAAATCCGTATCCCCTTCCCGCTCCAGAAAATAGCGGGAAATGGCCTCTTCGCCGGCGTGCCCAAAAGCCGGATTGCCAATATCATGGGCAAGACAAGCCGCCGAAAACACCGAGCGCAATTGATGCCGGTAAAATTCCTGCGCCTCCGGATGCCCCGCCAGCTCGGGCAGCTCTGCCAGGCGACCGCCCACTTCCGTACCCAGCGAACGCCCCACACTGACCACCTCCAAGGAATGCGTAAGCCGGTTGTGCACAAAGACCCGTTCCGGCAGGGGAAACACCTGCGTCTTGCCCTGCAAGCGCCGAAAAGGGGCGGAAAAAATCAGCCGGTCGTAATCGCGCTCATAAGCGGTCCGGGGATCTACCGTCGTGCGCTCCGCGCCCAGGCGCTGCGCCGAAAAACAATTGTGCCATGCCAGTGCCATGCCGCTAAGGTAAGGCAGCTGGCCTTTGGGCCTGCCGGCCAAAAGTAATTTGGGCCCCAGGAGCGGCCGCGGGGTTTAAATGGAGGTAATAGCGGCCTGCCGGCCAAAGGTAGTTCCGGCCCACCGCTTCGTGCGCGCGGCCCTAAGCGGCTTAAGTCCCGGCCGGATGGGGAGGCGCCCCCTTCTCCCGCAAAGGGGGGATAGCTCCGCGCCCGGACCGTCGGCTCCCGGGGGTGTTTATCTTTGCCAGCTATCTATCAAAGAAGGAACACATGCAGCGGGTAATGCCCATTTGGCTGGCAAGCCTATTCCTGCTGCTGGCGGCAGCGGGTATGGCACAAGAGGTGAAAAGCAAGGCGTACGCGGTAATGCTCAACGGGCTGCTGGATCGACAGGGCCCGGAACTGGGAGTGACGGCGCTAAGGCAGCGCCCGGAGCTGCTGCGCCTTGATGCGCGCAGCGCAGAAGAATATGCGGTGAGCCATCTCAGGGCAGCGCGGCGGGTGGGGTTTAAAGATTTTGACCCGGCCCGGGTGCGGGACCTGCCCCGGGATACCCCGGTGGTGGTATACTGCTCGGTAGGCTATCGCAGTGAAAAGATAGCGGCCCGGCTGCGCGAAAT
>CAJXMS010000108.1 GCA_913056475.1 uncultured Bacteroidota bacterium | reverse complement strand
AAGAACAAATTCAATCCAGAAAAAGAAAAAGGAGGATGATTAAAAAGAAAAAAATACGTGCCACAACAACGAGTATTGCAAATGCGGGTTTATGTTTAAAATTCATAATTTCTCGTATTTAAGTAAAGTTATTACGGGCTGACAGTTACGGCTTTCAAATCCCTCACTTGCCATACCCAAACCGTTGGCCGTAATCAAAATGAATATATGATAACTTGGGAATTCGTATGGAAAATCATTGTTTCAACATCAATTATTGGAACAACTTTGACAGCAATGGGAACTTTACTGTTTTTTGCTTTCAAAACTTGGATTTTAAATTTCTTCAAAAAAGATCTGATAAGATTTGAAAAAAATATCAAAGAAGAATTAAAAGAAACTGAATTAAAGCTCAGTAAAGCAGTTAACCTTGAAGAAAATTACTACAAGTCTCTACTTGAAGCCTACAAGCAGATTTGGTCCAAAATCAATTCTTTATCTAGGCATTTATCAAACGAATTTATCGCTTTAGGCTTTTGTCAAATACAGCTAATATGCTATATTTGTGGTAATTAACATTATAACTATGGAAGCAAGATACAAAAGCCTCTCGATTTTCGAGTTTCAAGAGCGTTTCCCAGATGAAAGGAGTTGCTACGCCTACCTGGCCAAACTGAAATGGCAAAGGGGCTTCAAGTGTAAGCATTGTGGCCATTCGCGCTATTGTTCCGGTAACCAGGAGTTTGACCGCCAATGCACTTCTTGCCATTATGTAGAGAGTGTTACGGCCGGAACGCTGTTTCATAAGATGAAATTCTCCATTCTGAAGGCTTTCTGGATAGTCTATTATGTCTCCACCTCCAAAAAGGGTATTGCTTCTACGGAACTAAGCCGTAAGCTTCAATTACGGCAAAAAACGGCCTGGCTTTTTAAGCAAAAGGTAATGCGGGCTATGAAAAGCTCAGGAAACCAACCACTTGAAGGGGATGTAGATGTAGATGAATTTGTCGTCGGCCAGCAAGAAGAAGGCTCTACGGGCCGCCAAAAAGGCCAAAAAAAGTTGGTGGCCATAGCTATCGAAAAGCACGGTGAGAGAGGGGCTTCCAGGATGTATGCAAAAGAGATAGGGAAGGCATCGTCTTCAGAGCTAGCTCCTTTCGTTCGAGAAAAAGTATCCCCAACAGCTTCATTACGGACGGATGCCTGGCCAGCCTACAATTGCTTAAAACATGAATTTCAAAACTTTACGCAAGTTCTTTCTGGCGATAAGGGAAAAAACTTTAACACTATTCACCGGGTAATCATGGGCTTTAAAGCCTGGCTTAGAGGCATTCACTCTCATGCTGATCACCTGCAAGCCTATCTGGATGAGTATGCTTACAGGTACAATCGGAGCTTCATGAAGGAGGGCATCTTCGATAACCTCCTAAACCGGATGGTTCAAGGGGTTCCATACGGCTCTAAGCAGATTATTAGTTAAATGCCTAAAGCAAAATGATGAAATGACAAACCCCTTGCCAAGGACGGCTTTGCCCGCTCCTCACCCTGGGCACCCGAAGTTATATTTGGATGAGCCAAAACAACCGGCAACCCTGCCCATCCAGCTGCGATAGCGGTACGCGCCACGGGCGAAGAAATTGGGCCTCTGGCCGGAGCGGAAACCGTAGCCCTTTCCGATTTATAAATGCTTACTTTTACCTCCAGAGAACCTTTGTCTTATGCTCCGTCCTGGAATACCGCTTTCGAAGCCTGCTCATTTCCCCTTGACCTCTTCTATGAAAAAACGGGCCTTCCTTTTTCTTTTCTTGTTTGGCCACCTGTTTCTCGGCTGCCAGGAGGAATACGATTGCCCTACGCCAGATCCCTATTTCCGTGTGCAGGGCATTCAACTATTCAACGTCGCGGTAGATGTTAATGAAAGGGGGGCTTTCACGGAGGGCGATACCCTCTCCATCTATCGATACCAGGGAACAGCCAGGTTCGATTTGGCTTATTATGCCCGCCTTCAGACCCAAGAAAATGCGCCCGGTTCGCTTTATGCCCTTTCTTGCCTGCCCCCGGGGGGAGAAGGAGCCCAGGAGGGTATTGCCAGCTTGGAGGTGCTCAGCCTGCGAAGATTGGTGTTTTACGACCAAATGAATGATTCGGTGGTTTTTAACGCCCAGGATACCATTTCCGATGCGCTTGTTTTCGGTTCGGGTGAAAAAAGGCACCACGGTCGTGCATTTATGGACCATTCCGCATTCCTAAAGGAGCGTGTCGATAATTTTAAAGAGAAAGCCCTGGCCTTTAGGATTAAAGAAGCCTTGCACGATCCGTTTCAAGGGGTGCAAAAAGCCCAGTTTAAACTTTATCTGAAACTGACCAACGGGGATGTTTTTGAGGATACCACTCAGGAGATTTATCTGAAGCACCGTTGGTGAAGCCTACCCGGGCAAAATCGCCCCCATCCTCTAAGCAGCACTACTTTTTCCGGGATACATCCATTCAAGCTCCACCAGGGTATGGGCCCTGATCCTCCCATTTTATTATCCCCAAAAGCTGTTCTCGCAAAACACTCCCCTTGGCCAGTCGTTTCTTTTTTGAATAATCTCAAGATAGTCAACCCATGAAAACAGCCCTCATCACCGGCGGCAGCAAAGGCATCGGCCTCGGCGTAGCCCACACCCTCAAAGCCCTCGGCTACGGCGTAGCCATCACCAGCCGCAACCAGGAAGCCGCCCAGGAAGCCCAGCGCCAGCTGGAGCAGACCGAAGGCGGCGCCGCCCTCGCCCTTCAGGCCGACGTCCGCTCCCTCCAAGACCAGCAAAAAGCCGTCGATCAGCTCCTTCAGCAGTGGGGGCAGCTCGACGTAGTGGTGGCCAATGCCGGCCTGGGCCACTTCGCCCCCGTAGATCAAATGGAGCCCAGCGAATTCGAAAAAGTAGTAGATACCAACCTCACCGGCGTTTTCTACACCGTCAAAGCCACCGTAGAAGCCCTCAAAAAAACCGAGGGCTACCTCTTCACCATCTCCAGCCTGGCCGGGACCAATTTCTTCGCCCAGGGCAGCGCCTACAATGCCAGCAAGTTTGGCCTCACCGGCTTCACCCAGTCCGTCATGCTCGATTTGCGCCCCTACGGCATCAAAGTAGCCACCATCATGCCCGGCTCCGTCGCCACCCATTTCAACGGCCACACCCCCAGCGCCGCCGACCACTGGAAAATCCAGCCGGAAGACATCGGCGAGCTCATCGAAGACCTCCTCAAGCTCAATGCCCGCACCCTTCCCAGCAAGATCGAGGTCCGGCCCTCGCTACCCCCCTCCGCCCGTAAGTAGGTACCCGGTCCCCGGCGGGGCTATTTCATTTGGCCTCCCGGCCAAATGTGCCCTACCCGGCGAGGCACTTGCTACCCAGAAGGAATCGCCCCGGCCCCGGAGAAAGAATTTCTGGTGGGGCGCCGCAGCCCTTGCCGGGCAAAAGGAAAAATACCTACATTTGCACGCTCAAAAATTAAGTTATGTACGCCATCGTAGAAATAGCAGGGCATCAGTACAAAGTACGCCAAGACCAAAAGCTCTACGTGAATCGTCTGGAAGGCAAGGAGGGCTCCAAAGTGAGCTTCGACCAGGTTATGCTGACCGACGATAACGGAAAAGTGCAAGTAGGCGCCCCGGTTATCAGTGGCATCTCCGTAGATGCCAAAATTGTGCAGCACCTCAAGGCCGATAAGGTGCTCGTTTTTAAGAAAAAGCGCCGCAAAGGCCACCAAAAGCTCAACGGTCACCGCCAACAAATCTCCCAAATTGAGATCACCGGCATAGGCAAAGGCAGCGCCAACCCCAAGGCGAAAGCCGCCGCTAAAACGGGCGAGGCCCAGGAAAAAGCCGCGGGCGCCCAGGCCAAAAAAGAAGGGAAGGCGCCCCAAGCCAAGGCCAGTAGCTCAAAAGAGAGTGGTGCCGCGCCCAAAAAGAGCGCGGAAAGCAAAAAAGCAGCGCCGAAAAAGAGCGGAGAAGCTAAAAAAGCAGCGCCCAAAAAAGCCGCTGCTTCCCAGAGCAGTACCGCTAAAAAAGAAGCCGGCTCCAAGAAAGAGGGCGGCTCCGAAAACGATAAATCCTAAAAACTACATAAACCATGGCACACAAGAAAGGTGTAGGTAGTTCCAAGAACGGACGCGAATCAGAAAGTAAACGCCTCGGCGTCAAAATATTTGGTGGACAAGAAGCCACCGCGGGCAATATCATCGTGCGCCAGCGCGGTACCCGTCACAATCCTGGCAAAAATGTGGGCATGGGAAAAGACCATACCCTCTTTGCCCTGAGTGATGGGAAAGTGGTATTCCAGCGCCGCAAGGGCAATCGTTCCTTTGTATCCATCGAACCCAAGGAAGCGTAGCCCTGAGCTCCCGTGAGCCTATCGAGTGAAGCGGCCTAAATTTTTGCTTCGCTCGTGGTAACGTACCATTCCCCTTTTTCGCGTCCGGCGGGAAAAAGGGGTTTTTTATATCCCCCCGGACCGCCCTTTGGCCCCGCTGCCGCACTTGACCGCGCTTGCCTTATCTTCGAGGCGCCCAGAAAAAGGGCAGCGGATACCCTAATCGCCTCATCACGCAACCCCCATAAGTAGATTCTCATGCTGGAAATAGCCAAACTTCGCCACGCATCGGAAGACCTCATCGAGCGCCTCGAGAAGCGAGGTATTCAGGCCCGGCGGCTGGTTCAGGACGCCCTGGAGCTGGATCGGCAGCGCCGGGGAAACCAAGCCGAACTGGATCAAATCCAGGCCCGGGCCAATGCCATTAACAAAGAAATAGGACAGCTTTTTAAAAGGGGGCAGCGGGAAGCGGCCGAGGCCAAAAAAGAGGAGAGTACACAGCTTAAAACCCGCAGCAAAGAGCTTCAGCAAACTCAGGATCAGCTCGCTCAGGCCCTGCAAAACGTACTCCTGGAACTCCCCAATGCCCCGCATCCCTCGGTTCCTGCGGGCCACTCTGGGGAAGACAATGAAGAAATACGCCGGGAGGGAAGCTTCCCGGACTTAGGGGCCGATGCCCGGCCCCACTGGGAACTGGCCCAGGAGTACCAGCTCATGGATTTTGACCTGGGCGTAAAGTTGGCCGGGGCCGGCTTTCCCGTGTACACCGGGGCCGGTGCCCAGTTGCAGCGGGCGCTTGTCAACTTCTTCCTGCAGGAAAACACCCGGGCGGGCTACCGCGAGTACCAACCTCCGCTCTTGGTCAATGCCGACTCCGCCTACGGCACCGGCCAGCTCCCCGATAAGGAGGGCCAGATGTACCACGTGCAGCAGGACGAGCTCTACGCCATCCCCACTTCCGAAGTGCCGCTCACCAATATCTTTCGCGACCAAATGCTTGCCGAAGCCGATCTTCCCCAGCGGCTTACGGCCTACACGCCCTGTTTTCGTCGCGAGGCGGGCAGTTACGGCAAGGAGGTGCGCGGGCTCAACCGCCTTCACCAGTTTGATAAAGTAGAACTCGTGCAGGTGGTAAAACCGGACGAAAGCTATCAAGTCCTGGATCAGATGGTAGCCCAGGTAGAAGCCCTCCTGCAAAAACTGGAGCTGCCCTACCGCATCCTGCGCCTTTGCGGGGGCGATCTCGGGTTTACCGCGGCGCTTACTTATGATTTTGAAGTGTGGAGTGCCGGGCAGCAGCGCTGGCTGGAGGTTAGTTCGGTTTCTAACTTTGAGACCTTCCAGGCTCAGCGTATGAAAATCCGCTACAAGACCGCCGATAAGCAAAAGGAACTCGTCCACACCCTCAACGGCAGCGCCCTGGCCTTGCCCCGCATCGTGGCGGCTCTCCTGGAAAACGGACAAAGCCCCGAGGGCATCCAATTGCCGGCGGCGCTGCATCCCTTTTTGCCATTTAAAACCATCACCCGCTCATGAGGGGCGCCTGGCTGGCCTGGCTGGGCTTACTTTTGTTTTTGAGCGCCTGCGGTAAAGCGGGTTCGCAGACCGAAGATCCCCCCGTCACCGCCCCTTCACCCTCCTTTTGCGCGGAGCGCTCCACCCAGGGCGTCCCAAGCACCGATTCCCTGGTGCTCTATGAGGTCAACTTACGGGCTTTCAGCCGGTCCGGCGATCTCGCCGGCCTCACCGCCCAGCTGGACCGCTTGGACAGCCTGGGCGTTAATGGCCTCTGGCTCATGCCCATTTATCCCCAGGGCCAGAAAAAGTCCATCAACTCGCCTTACAGCATTCGCGATTACCGGGCAGTAGCGGCAGAATACGGCAGCCTCGCCGATCTTCGCGCCTTGGTCCAGGCGGCCCATCAGCGGGGAATGGTGGTTCTGCTCGACTGGGTGGCCAATCATACCGCCTGGGATCATCCCTGGATTTCTGAACATCCGGATTGGTACACCCGGGACGATAAGGGCCAAATCGTGCACCCGCCCGGCACCAGCTGGGAAGACGTGGCCGATCTCAACTATGCCCGGGACAGTCTGCGCCACGCCATGATCGCGGCCCTGCAATTTTGGCTTTGTGAAACCGGTATCGATGGTTTCCGCTGCGATTATGCCGATGGGGTACCCTTTGACTTCTGGCAGCAAGCCATCGATAGCCTGGGGAATCTGCCCGGCAGCCGGCCCATCATGCTAGCCGAAGGAGATCGCGCTGATCATTTCCAGGCGGGCTTTGATCTTATTTTTGGCTGGCATTTTTACGGCGTTTTGCAGGCGGTGTTCGGTGGCGATCCCGCCTGGCGTCTGGCCGCAGAAAACCGTTCTGCCTATCTCTCCGTGCCGCCAGACGGAGATATTCTGCGCTTCACCACCAATCACGACGAATCGGCCTGGCACGCCACCCCGCCCCAGCTTTTTGGCGGCCAGGAGGGGGCCCTGGCGGCGTACGCCGCCATGCTTTTCACCGGCGGTACGCCCTTGCTTTACAGCAGTCAGGAAGTGGGGCGCGTCCGCACCTTGCCCTTCTTTTCCCGCGATCCCATCGATTGGCAAGCGCGCCCGCAAGTGCAGGCCCGTTACCGAAAACTCCTGCAGGCCTACCGGGCCCTACCCGCTTTGCAAAGCGATGAAAACCACCTCCTGCCCGGGGAGCATGTCCTGGGCCTGCGCAAAAGCGCCGGCGGGGATACCGTCTGGGCCCTGGTAAACCTGCGCAACAGTGACCAAAGGCTTCCTTTTCCTTCCGCCCTCAAGGGGCGGCGCATGGAAGATCTGCTCAGCCAGGACACCCTCACCCTGGGCCGCAATTTGTTATTTTCGCCTTATGAATATCGCCTGTTAAAATCCCTTCCCTGATGATGCATCATGCCGCTCTTTTTCGCCTTTTATTTCTTTTCGCTGTTTTGCCCCTCTTGCTGGAGAGCTGCCAATTATCCCAGGAGTCCTGGCAAGAAAAAGATACGGCCCGGCTAGACAGTCTCCTCCTGGAACTCGAAACCCTGGAACAAGCCTACCAGG
>CAJXMS010000107.1 GCA_913056475.1 uncultured Bacteroidota bacterium | reverse complement strand
AGTTGAGAAATATTATTCCAAGTATTACTTGAGAGTGCAGTTAGGCGGTATCCGCTATTCGGCGCTGGGAGAGTTCAACCGACCCGGGAAATACACCGCTTTACAAAACCAACTGACTATTTTTGAAGCCATTGCCAATGCCGGGGATCTCAATACGGTGGCCAACAGAGACCGCGTTCAGATCATTCGCCAATATCCCGACGGCACAAAGATCCACACCATCAATCTACTGGACCGGAATATTATTCACTCTCCCTATTATTTTATTCAACCCAACGATATTATTTACGTGGAACCGCTTCAGCGGAAAACTTTAGGATTCGGTGTTAATGCTGCCTCTACTCTTACCACTTTTGTATCCATTCTTTCCTCAGGGCTTGCCCTTATCCTAGCCATACAAGGACTTTAATCAAACACCGCTATTAAATAGATGGAAAATCAGGACTACCGTCTCGAAAACCGGGAGAACAATGATGAGATAGACATAAAGGCTCTTCTGGGCCGGATCCTATCCTACTGGCCGCTGATCATTGCCAGCATTGTCCTGGCCCTTTTTATCGCCTTTATTGTGAATCGCTATGCTACGAACACCTATGAGCTGAAAGCCATAGTGCATTTAAAGGAATCAGACAATCCCCTTTTGAGTGAAAACGTTTCTCTGGCTTTCAACTGGGGCGGGGCGAGCGATTTGGTAAAAAGTCATATTGCTATCCTGGAATCTTATACGCACAACCGCCAAGTAGCGGAAAGACTTCATTGGGAAGTGAAATATTTTGGCGAGGGCCGGGTAAAAGAAGTGGAGTTATACCACGAAGCTCCGTTTCGGGTTATCATGGACACCACTCATCCTCAACTGGTTGGAACACGTTTTAATATAGAGCTTAAGGGACAAGGGTATCGCCTAAGCCTGGAAGAAGAAGACGATCAAAAACGCAGCTTTTACGATTACGGGAAAGGGCAAGATATTACCAATAAAGTGCAAGCCCCCACCTTAGAATTAGCAGACCAATACCAGTTTGGAGAATGGGTAGAAACGGATGGATTTCGTTTTAAAGTAGTACAAAACAAAACCACAAAAGGCGGCCAAGATGATTCAGGTCAAAGCAATTTTAGCTTTGTTTTTCAAAGTTATATGGCGGTAGCCAAAAACATAAACAAGTCCTTAACGGTAAGCTCGGAAGATGACCAATCCTCCTTAATAAACCTCAGCGCGCAAGGGCCTATCAAGGCCAAAATTGAGGATTTCCTTAATACCACCATACGAGCGCTTCAGGCCTATGAACTCAAACAGAAAAACCAAATGGCCATCAATACCATCGATTTTATTGATGGGCAGCTGAAGCAAATTGTAGATACGCTCAAGGAAGCGGAAAATGCGCTAGAACAGTTCCGCTCTACTAATCAGGTGGTGGACTTGAGTTCAGAGGCTAGTGAGGTATACGCGCAGTACAGCGGCCTACAAAAAAAGAAAGCGGAGCTGGCGCTTAAGGGCAAATACTTTCGTTATCTCCGAGATTATGTCAATAAAAACCGCAGCTTCCAGAACCTGATGGTACCTTCCGTAGCCGGAGTGGAAGACGAGGTGCTTATCTCCCTAATCGAACGTTTGATCACCTTAAGCGCCAAACGGTCAGAAATGGAATACGGGCTGGAAGACCAAAACCCGGCCCTACTCCGCCTTGAAAACCAATTGGAAAAGGCACGTAATAACTTACGAGAAAGTGTGGATAACTTACTCCAGCAGCACGAACTCAAAGTAAAACAGGTGGAGGAGCAACTGCAGTCGATCTCTAAAACTTACGCGGGCCTTCCCTTAACGGAACAGCGGCTTATCAATTTGCGCCGCCGCTACGAAATGGCCAACCAACAATATATTTACTTACTGGAAAAGCGCAGCGAAGCTGGTATAACCAAGGCTGCCAACACCCCAGATACCCGGGTGATAGATCCGGCCGTGGATACCGGGCAGGACCCAGTGGCCCCGAATCCTATGCGCAATTACGCCATAGCTTTAATGATTGGCTTAATTATTCCGGTAGGGGGTATCTTTTTGCTAGACTTGTTTGACAATAAACTACGCAGTATTCAAATCCTAAACCAGATCACCGCCATTCCCGTGCTGGGTGCGGTAGCCCACAGCCGTAAAGCCACTAATCTGGTGGCTTATGACAACCCCAAAAGCCCCATTGCCGAAGGATTTCGGGCCATAAGAACCAATTTGCAATTCCTTTTTCCCCAAGAGGCCAAGGAAAGGGGTAAAATATCCCTAATAACCAGTTCCATCGGGGGAGAAGGGAAAACCTTCTGCTCGATAAACCTCGCCTCCATCCAGGCGATGGCAGGCTCCAAAACGGTCTTGATAGGGGTGGACTTAAGAAAGCCCAAGATTTACAATGACTTCGGTCTCACCAATGATGTGGGGCTTACCAATTATTTAATAGGTCAGAACAACCTTCAAGAAGTTACCCAGGCTTCCGGTTACGATAATCTGGATATCATCTCGGCTGGGCCCGTACCCCCTAATCCTTCTGAGCTTATTCTCTCCGATCAATTTATAAACTTACTAGAGGAAGTTAGAACTCAATATGATCACGTAGTATTGGATACCCCTCCGGTAGGCATAGTGGCGGATAGCCTTCAAATCATGCGCCATGCAGATGTGACTCTTTATGTTGTACGCCAAGACTACACCCGGAAGGAAGCTCTGGAAATGATCAATGACCAATTTGAAAGCCAACGGGTAAAGAATATATCCATCCTCTTTAATGATGCCCAGGCCAAACGGGGCTATGGCTATGGTTACGGCTATGGCTACGGTTACGGTTATGGCTATGGCTATGGCTATGGACAAACCTATGGCTACGGCTATTATGAAAACGACGAGGACGATCTCCCCGCGCGGAAAGGCAAAAAGAATAAGAATTGGTTCAAAAGAATCTTTAAAGCCTAATACCCTCCCGAATCACATTTGGCCGATAAGGCCTACCGCGCATAAAAAAGCCTCTCTACGAAACGTAGGGAGGCTTTTTTTGAGGGGTATGTAGCGGATAAAGGGGCTTAGAACTTCACCATCCCAGCGGCTACCGTTTCGTGGGTTCCTTCGTCTATAAGAATGAGGCTGCCGGTGTGGCGGTTTTCGGCGTACTCATCTACAAAGAAGGGATTAGGGGTGCGAAGACGTACCCTAACGATATCGTTCATGCTGATCTCCTTATCGTCCTCGATCCGGTGGAGGGAGTTGATATCTACTTTGTAGAGTATTTCTTTGATCATACAACGAGCCTCATTGGTGGTGTGCTGCACCAGATATTTGGCGCGGGGCTGGGGGCCTTTATTGTTAAGCCAGCACAGCATCACGTCTATATCCTGAGTTACTTGGGGCTGATTATTGGGCCTTACGATCATATCGCCGCGACTTACATCGATATCATCTTCCAGGGTAATGGTTACGGACATAGGGGCAAATGCTTCCTTTACGGGCCCCTCAAAGGTGTCTATGGACTTGATTTGAGAATTGAAGCCGGATGGCAGAACCACCACCTCGTCCCCCGGCTTCATGATGCCTCCGGCGATGCGGCCGGCATAGCCCCGGTAATCGTGGTATTCATCACTATGCGGGCGAATGACCGTTTGAACGGGGAAACGCACGTTAACGTGATCTAAATCGCTGCTTATGTGGATGGTTTCTAAGGTGTGCAGCAAGGTTTCGCCGTGGTACCAGGGCATGTTTTCGGAGCGGTTTACCACGTTATCGCCATGGAGGGCGGAGATGGGGACGAAGCGGATGTCGGGTACTTCCAGCTTAGAGGCAAAGTCTTCAAACTCGCTCACTACTTTTTGGTAGGCTTCTTCAGCATAGTCTACCAGATCCATCTTATTTATACATACCACCAAATGAGGTATTTGTAGCAGGGAGGCAATAAAAGAGTGACGGCAGGTTTGTTCTATCACGCCTTTGCGGGCATCGACGAGGATAAGCGCTAGGTTGGCAGTTGAGGCACCGGTAACCATATTGCGGGTGTACTGAATATGGCCGGGGGTGTCAGCGATAATAAATTTTCGTTTGGGGGTGGCGAAATAGCGGTAAGCTACGTCGATGGTAATGCCTTGTTCGCGCTCGTCTTTTAAGCCGTCGGTAAATAGGGCCAGGTCTACGTGATCCAGGCCTCGCTTAGAGCTGCTGGACTCTACGGACTCCATTTGATCTTCAAATATAGATTTGGAATCGAAGAGCAGCCGGCCGATGAGGGTGGATTTTCCATCATCTACACTTCCGGCGGTAGTGAAGCGCAGAAGCTGCATGTCGAGATAAGATTGCGTATCGCTCATAGGGATATTTTTGGAATTGGTAATGGGGTGATTTTTAGAAGTAACCTTGGCGTTTGCGGTCTTCCATGGCGGTTTCGCCGCGTTTATCGTCGGCGCGGTTGCCCCGTTCGGTTTGACGGGCAGCGGCCACTTCTTCTACGATTTTTTCGAGGGTATCAGCGTCACTTTCTACTCCGCCGGTGATGGTAATATCCCCTAAGGTGCGGAAGCGAATTTTCTTGGTTTCCGTCTTTTCCCCTTCTTCTAGCTGAATGTAGTCAGAAACAGGGAGCCAGGTATCATTACGACGTACCACTTCGCGCTCGTGAGCAATGTAAAGGGATGGGATCTCAATTTGCTCCTGAAGGATGTACTGCCAAACGTCCATCTCGGTCCAGTTGCTGATAGGAAAAACCCGGAAGTGCTCGCCCATTTGCATTTTGCCGTTGAAAAGGTACCAAAGTTCGGGGCGCTGGTTTTTGGGGTCCCACTGGCCAAAATCGTCCCGGTGGGAAAAGAAACGTTCTTTGGCACGGGCCTTCTCCTCGTCCCGGCGGGCGCCACCCATGGCTGCATCGATATGATGCTCTTCAATGGTATCGAGCAAGGTCGTGGTTTGCAGCGCGTTGCGACTGGCGTTTTTGCCTTTTTCTTCGGCTACTCTTCCTTTATTAATAGATTCCTGGACGGAGCCCACGATAAGTTTTACCCCCATTTTTTCCACGAGCTTATCGCGAAAAGCAATGGTTTCCGGAAAATTGTGTCCTGTGTCCACGTGCATGAGCGGAATGGGTACCCGAGCGGGCCAGAAGGCCTTACGGGCCAAATGAGTAAGGACAATGGAGTCTTTTCCGCCACTGAAAAGAATGACGGGGTTATCGAACTTGGCAAAGACCTCTCGCATCACGAAGATACTTTCGGCCTCTAGTTCTTTGAGGTGATTGAGCGTGTATCGCATATACTATGAATTGACGGATTTGAGCTTAATTTTGGGTTCAATGGCTTCCAGCACCCGCTGAGCCGCTTCATTAAGGCTCATTTCATGGGTGGGTACGGTTATAGTAGGGTTTTCCGGTGCTTCAAAAGGAGCACTAATACCCGTAAAATTGGAGATTTCCCCCCGGCGTGCTTTAGCATAGAGGCCTTTTACATCACGCGCTTCGCATACTTCCAGGGGACAGTTCACGTACACCTCCAGGTAATTATTCGGCCCTAGCTTGTCCCGTACCATGGCACGATCGCGGGCATAGGGGGAAATGAAAGCGGAAAGCGTAATGCAGCCCGCATCGGTCATCAGTTTACTCACCTCTGCTATCCGGCGAATGTTTTCTTGCCGGGAGGCCTCGGAAAAATCCAGGTCACTATTAAGGCCGGAGCGTACGTTGTCTCCATCGAGAAGAAAGGTGCGATATCCCCTTTCGTGCAACCGGCGTTCTACCTCGTTGGCCAGAGTGGATTTACCAGACCCGGACAGTCCCGTAAACCAGAGCAGAGGGGCCGTGTGGCCCTGCTGCCGCAGCCGGTCCTCAGGCGTGATTTGGTGTTGGTGAGGTATAATATGCAGTTTCTCTTCTCTCATGCCATGTCAAATAAGGTAAACGAAATAAGCATAGGTAAGATAGATACCCGCGTAAACAATACTAACGGGTACTCCCAGCCTCATAAAATCCACAAAGCTATATTTTCCCAGTTCCATCACCATCAGATTGGTTTGGTAAGCGTAGGGGGTAAGAAAGCAACAAGAAGCCCCAAAGGCAGCGGTTAGGAACAGTACCTTAGCGGGAATGCCTACCGCCCCTGCCAGGCCAAATAAAATGGGAAAAACAATGGATATTGCAGCCACATTAGTTACCAGAGACGTAAGCAAAAAAGTAACTCCAAAGATACCGGCTAATAGCGCCAGTGGATTCCATTGCCCGGCGTTGTAAAAAATTTGCTGGGTAAGCCAATTCGCGGCACCGCTATCAATAAGCGCACGCCCCAGCGCTAAGGCAGAAACAAGGATAAAAAGCAAGTCCAGACTAATGGATTGCTTAATTTTTTCCAGGGTGAGCATACCCAGGCCCACCTGCACTACGGCCACTCCCAGGAGCGCTTCAAACAGGCTGGCCCATCCGAGGACGGCCAGCCCTATTAGGCCCGTGGTAAGCAGCCAGAAAAGCCAGCGCTTAGGCTGGCTCAGGCCATCTTCACGTGGCTGTGCACTAATCACTACCAAATCCTGACTCCGGGCATTGCGCTCGCGAAACTCGCTTCCGGCCACCATCATCAGTAAATCCCCGGAGCGCAGCTCTTGCTGGCCTATTTTACCACTTACCCTTTCCCCCCGGCGATGAATCCCAATAATAGCGGCATCATACTTTTCCCGAAAGCCGATCTCTTTTACGTTACGCCGATCCAAAGTGGCATTTTGGGCCACTACTGCTTCTACCACCTCGGTATTATTTACCAGGTCAAACTCTAATGTTTTGGAAAGCTCCAATCCCTCCTGGCGCTTTACCAGCTCAATGATAGAATCGGTATTACCGGCAAAGAGCAAAATATCTCCCTCTTCCAGCCGCTCTTCCGGCCCTACCGGTGCCACATGGTAGCCCGCGCGAATAATTTCGGTGAGATAGGCCTCCTCCAAGTTGCGCAGGCGGGCTTTTCCCACCGTAAGTCCTGCTAACTTAGCGCCCCGTTTTACGCGGGTTTCTACCAAGTACTCTCGCTTTTTAGCCTGCGCTTGACTCAGCACATCGCCTTTGTCTTTTAATAGCCTGGGGGCTAAAAGTGTTATGGTAAATAAGGAACCTCCAGCTACCATAAGACCGGGAGCGGTAAAATCAAAGAACGCTAGGGCCTCGTGCCCATTAGCTGTAAGCAGTCCGTTGAGCACCAAATTAGTAGAAGTGCCAATGAGCGTAATAACCCCACCAAAGATAGCCGCAAAAGAAAGCGGCATAAGTACCTTGGCCGGAGAAAATCCGTTTCGTTTACCCCAGTCATAGACATGGGGCATCATCACCGCTACTACCGGTGTGTTATTCATTAGGGCGGAAAGACTGGTAACCCCCATTCCAAGTCGTAAAATAAAGCCCTGCAAACTGCGCGCTCCACCAAAGAGCTGCCTGAACAAG
>CAJXMS010000106.1 GCA_913056475.1 uncultured Bacteroidota bacterium | reverse complement strand
AAGGGTGTATCGGACACTATCAGCTCCTAAGGCTAAGTCCAGATTGCTCTGATCCAAAGCGATAGCTGATTCAAAACTTTGAAGCCGGGCATCGTGCTTAACGAGCTGATGAACATTTTGGGGCAGTAAAACCTGGCTTACTGCGTGCGCCACCCCATTACTGGCCTGGATATTAGCGTCTTCTACCAGAGCTACATCATTTATCAAAACCCCATTACTGGCCGCCGGGTCTAGGTAAAAGTCTAGCGCATTTCCATTGGTGTTCAGAGCCAGCGTTTTGTAAAATTGGGTTGATAGCTCACCGGAAAGTTGCTCGGAGGCCAACACGTGATAGAGCAGGATATTGCGTATAGCTTCCGAACCCAGCTGATTGATGGCCTGCTGCAGATCGGCTACACCAAAGTCGTTGAAAAGCTGCTGAAAAGCATCATCAGTAGGGGCAAAAAGGGTGTAGGTACCGGGGGCATCAAGGGTGGTATCCAGGCCCGTTTGACCAAGCGCGTCTACTAGAATAGAAAAGCGGGCATCTGCGGAAATTTCCGCCTGAAGCGTTCCAGGCCCTACGTTTCCGTTGGGGTCATCTATGTCGTCGTTGTTATTACAAGAGAGTAAGCTCAGGCCCAGGGCCAGACTCAAACTCCAGAAAGTTATTACTTTTTTCATAGCCTTAATTTTTGATTAACAATTTATTAAACAGGACTTGCGGGTTTATGTTTGAGAGAAGTTGTCAAACAGCTGCTTGTGATACATTTGGCCGGCAGGCCACCTGGACTGCCATCAAGGGGTAAAGATACGGTAAGTAGGCAAAAAATCCTTTCTTTGCCCCCTGGCGGGAACTTTTAAAAAAGGCTTTTATGGAAGTTAGAATCACCGGTACCGGGAGTTATATACCGGAGCGCAAAGTGAAAAATGAAGCCTTTGCGAGCGGTACTTATTATTTGGAAGATGGAAGCCTGCTGGACAAGCCAGGGGAAGAGATCATTACCAAATTCGAAGAGATTACGGGCATTCGGGAACGGCGGTACGTAAAAGACGGGGAAACCGCTTCCACCATTGGTTATTATGCGGGCAAGCAGGCGCTGGAAGACGCTCAGATAGATGGGGAAGAACTGGATGGCATCTTTTTGGCCCACAATTTTGGCGATGTACTGCCCGGTAATCGCCAGCCCGATGTGCTGCCCGCCCTGGCCTCGCGGGTAAAACAACAACTGGGTATTCGCAACCCCCATTGTATTGCCTTTGACCTGCTTTATGGCTGCCCGGGTTGGATTCAGAGCCTTATTACCGCGCATCATTATTTAAAGGCCGGGGATGGCAAACGTTACCTGGTCATCGGTACGGAAACCCTTTCTCGCAACCTGGACCTCTTTGACCGCGATGCCATGATTTTTTCAGACGGGGCCGGCGCATCCGTGGTAGAGGCCACGCCAGAATCCACCGGCCGTGGTATTATCAGTACCGTATCGCAGACTTTTACCCACGAGGAAGCGTATTTTCTCCATTACGGAAAAAGCTACAATCCGGAGGTGAAAGAGAATACCCGCTATATCAAAATGAAAGGGCGAAAGATATTTGAGTTTGGCCTGAATCACGTGCCCGGTGCCATGAAGGCCGCTTTAGATAAGGCGGGAGCTCACATAGACGAGGTGAAAAAGGTATTGATCCACCAGGCCAATGAAAAAATGGACGAAGCCATTATCAAGCGATTTTATCGCCTATACCGCCAGCCGGTGCCCGAGCACATTATGCCCATGAGCATTCACGAACTGGGTAATAGCTCCGTAGCTACCGTTCCTACCCTTTTGGATAGATTGCTTCGCGGCAAGCTGGGTGCCAACCATAGCGCCCGGCAAGGCGACCTGCTGCTGCTGGCCTCGGTGGGGTCTGGCATGAGCATCAATGCGGTCGTGTACCGGCTTTAAGCGGCTATCAAAGCGCAAGATTCCGCCGCAAGGGGACCGGCTTCCGCCCCGGTTCTGCCGTTGATGCCGAAAAACCGGTCAATCGTGCCACGAAATCGCCAAAAAGCGGCCCGGTAAGGGATTTTGGGGAACATTTGTGCCTGAAACACAACCCCCAAAAATCCATAACCATGAGCAAGTATGGCCGGGTAATATTACCCTTGCTGGTTCTTTCCGCCGTAGTAAGCAGTTGCTTTCCCACCACTTCTCTATACGATGTGGACCTTTCAGAGTGGAATGCCGATAGCGAAAACGTAACCGAACTGAGAGTTCTCATAGAAGACGAAGGGGTGGAACATTCGCCCGTCATTATTAACCAGCGCTACCTGATGTTTCAAAGCCAAAAAAATGGCAATGACGACCTCTGGTACGTAGACCTCAGCCAGCGCCGGGGCGTATCCCAGCTCACCACCTATAACGGCCCCGACCGGGTACCCGCCCCTCATCCCGATGGCAAGCGCTACGTGTTCCTAAGCGACCGCGGGGAAGTAGGCTACTACCAGGGAGAATTTGGCAAGCCCACTTCTGTATTCCTCGCAGAAGCCCGCGAACCCGAAAACGGCGGCTGGAGCCGGGGAGAAGTATCGCCAGACGGCAAGCTCTTTCTCTACGTTAGTGGGAAGTACATCTGGACATTTGACCTCAAGACCAAAACCAAAACCCAATTTGTCCAGGGATCGCAGCCCCGCTTCTCGCCAGATGGGGGGAAAATCATTTTTCAGAAATATTCGCAAACCCAGGACGGGGTGATAACCTCATCCATTTGGACCATGAACCAGGACGGGTCCCAGCTTACGGAAATGATCGGGGGCGATAGTAAGTTTAGCTACGCCAATGCCATGCTCTCGCCCGATGGAGAACGCATTATCTACGAAAAACGCCGCGCTCAAGGTTCTTCCAGCTACAGCCAATCCTGGGGCCCCAGCGACCTGTGGGTATGCCGCGCCAATGGTACCGAACACACCCAAATCACTACCCACCCGCTGGAGGATGTACAACCTTACTGGAAAGACAACCAGACGGTGATTTTTGTCTCCAACCGCCCGCAGAGTGGCCAGTTAGAGGATAAGACCTTTGATATCTGGCAGATGAAACTCTCCCTTTAGTAAGCTCCTCCCTCCGGAGAGCGCCCCAATCTTTAGCGGTCGGGGCGCTTTTTTTATTCTTCGGGACCCCCGCTACGCGTGACCTAAAGCACCGGCCACCCCGCTCTGCGGGGCTAGTTTTGTACTGCCGCAAATAAATGCTCCCGTATGAAAAAAGGCCTCCTCCCCAAGCTAGCTGCCCACTTACCTACCCTGGCCATCGCCGCGCTCACCTTAGGCCTGGCCCCCTTTACCCCCCAGCCCCACGTTTGGCAAAAGCTCACCTGGCTGGCCCAGGGAGGCCAGGGCATGGTTTGGTACGACTATTTTGACCTCCTCCTCCACGGAAGCCCCTGGGTGCTCTTAATTTTGGGCCTTATCGGTAAGGTAACGACTCCCGCCACCCCAAGGACATCTGCCAAGAAAACCTCCTAAAGGCTACCGCCAAGCCGGCTAATCCGCACCTTCCGGCCAGTAAAAATCCACAATTTCCATCGCCGTGGTTTCCCCATCCCGCTGCCAGCTGCAGCGTTCCCCCACGACCCGCCCCATGAGGGCCCGGGCCAGCGGCGCCACAAAACCTATTTTCCCCTGGTTCACATCCGCTTCATCTACCCCCACTAGTTGATATTCCTGAAGCGCCCCTGCCGCATCTCGTAGCTTTACCACTGCGCCAAATCGCACCTTATCGCGCTGCTGCGCCGGTGGACGGCTTATCACCCGCGCCTTATGCAGGCGCTCTTGAAGCAATTTCAACTTTCCCTCCACCAGTTCCAGGTCGTAGCGCTCCCCCGTCTCCGCTTTCTTTTGGAGCGCCTCTTCCCTTTCCCCTTCCAGCTGTCTCTTCTCTTCTTTAAGCAGCCTCATGCCGCGCGGCGTAACGTAGTTGGGCACCCCCGCCGGCAAGCTAGCCCGGGGCGGTATCATAGGCGCTTTTTCGCCCTCGTCTTCTTTCACAAATGCTCTACTCATCACTCGTTTTTTTGGGGCCTGGCGGCCAAATGAGCCCTTCCCCCGGCCAGAAACAGCCGTTTATTGAGGGGGCGCTTTCTCGCTACGCTGCCTTTCCAGGGCGGCGCAAAACCAGCGCCGGCGTCCTTCTGCTCAGGAAGGGCAAGATTATTCAGGGAGCGAGGGAAGCCGCCTTCAAGGCCGCCCGCCGCAGGCTATCTTTTTGAGCGGGCGCCAGGTCGTGGCGATATTGGTAAGTAGCGCCCAGCCACTCGCCGTACACCGGATTGGGCAATAAAATAAAACGACGCCCAAAAAGCGCCCGGTTTTTACTTACCCCGGCATGCCGCTTTTGCCGGAGCTTGTCATCCCAAAGGTGCAGAAAATCCCCCAGATTGTCGCCCAGCAGCAGCACCGGCTCAAACCCCTCACGCTCAATCAACGCCCGCCGGGGGGCTTTATTGCTAGTGGTGGTGCGCATCAGCAAGTGGCTACTATCGGCTTGAGGAAGGCCTAGAGCGCGTAGATTTTGAAGGGTAGCCGGGCGTCCCCTTTCATGGCGATTGGTGAGGTAAAAAAGCTGCACCCCCAGGCTATCCGCCGCTTTAAGGAAGGGCAAGGCCCCCGGTACCGCTTCCGCCTGGGCCTGCTCCACCCATTGCTGCCAGGTTTCTCGGCGGTACGGCGCCCGGTTTTTCACCTGCCAGCCCGCATAGGGGCTGTTGTCCAGTACCGTTTCGTCCAAATCAAGGATTACCGCCGGCCGCTTCACCGTATCCGCTTCCAAAATGGCCCGAAGCCTATCGGTAGCAACCTGATAAGCTTGGTGGCACAACGCGCGATACTCAGCGGCCCGCTGCACAAAGAGCACCCCATACTGGCGGGGATCCGCCCCCCCGAGGCCTTCCGCTTCCGCCGAGGCCTCATTTGCCGCCGTAGGAGCGGGCTTCTGGCAGGCCAGGCAGCTCATTACCAGCACGTAACTCCACAGGATTTTCCTCATAAAGCAAGAAATTGATTAAAAGAGGCAAAATAACGAAGAAAGCGCACACCCGGGGCGATTTTCCCCGGCCCCGCATTCCCCTTACCTTAGGGCCGCAATTCTGACAAAAATCCCTTCGTAAAAAAATACCCCTCTATGGCAAAGGCACCCCGCAAAATCGAAAACTACGTCATGGGCCGCTGGATGGCCGGTGAAGGTGAAGAACTCCTGGCCACCGATGCCGTAACCGGTGAACCGCTGGGCAGCGTATCCAGTGCCGGCCTGGATTACGAGGCCATCCTCGATTATGGACGCCGCACCGGAGGCCCCGCCCTGCGCCAGCTCACCTTTCAGGAGCGCGGCCTGATGCTGAAGGCCCTGGCCCTGCACCTGATGAAGGTAAAAGATAAATTTTACGAGCTGAGCTACCGCACCGGCGCTACCCGGATGGACGGCTGGATCGATATCGAAGGCGGCATCGGCAACCTCTTTGCCAATGCCTCCCTGCGCCGGCAATTTCCCGATCTGCCATACCATGTGGACGGGGAGTACGCACCGCTTTCCCGGGGGGGCACCTTTATAGGCCACCACATTATGACCCCCAAGCGCGGCGTAGTAGTCCATATCAACGCCTTTAATTTCCCCATCTGGGGCATGCTGGAAAAAGTGGCGGTCAACTGGATGGCGGGGGTTCCCACGGTGGTAAAACCCTCTGAGCACACTTCTTACCTCACCGAATTAATGGTGCGGGAAATCATCGATTCCCAAATCCTGCCCGAAGGCGCCATCCAGCTCGTAAGCGGATTGGGGCGCGGCATCCTGGATCACGTCACCACCGGCGATACAGTAACCTTTACCGGCAGCGCCGCCACCGGCAAAAAACTACAAGCACTCCCCCACATCATTGAGCGCTCCGTGGATTTTAACCTCGAAGCCGATTCGCTTAATGCGGCTGTCCTGGGCCCCGACGTAGAGCCCGGCAGCCCAGAATTTGATCTTTTCGTAAAAGAAATTCAGCGGGAAATGACCGTCAAGGCTGGTCAAAAGTGTACCGCCATCCGCCGGGCCATCGTGCCGGAAAACCGGCTCGAAACGGTGCCGTAAGCCCTGGTAGCGCGCCTGCAGAAAACCCCCATCGGCGACCCCCGCCAGAAGGAAGTCCGCATGGGCGCTCTGGCCAACCAAATTCAGGTAGAACGGCTAGAGAAAAACCTGGGCCGCCTGGCCGATACCATGGAAGTGATTTACGGCCCCAAAGAGCTAGAGCTGGTGGGCGCCGATCCCTCCAAGGGCGCCTTTGTGCCCCCCACCCTCTTTCGCAGTGAACGCCCCCTGGAAGAAGAAGCGGTGCACGAAGTGGAGTGCTTCGGGCCAGTATCGAGTCTGCTGCCTTACCGCGACCTGAGCGAAGCGGCGGAACTGGCCAATCGCGGGAAAGGTTCCCTGGTATCCACCATCGCCACGGCCGATGATAAGCTGGCCAGAGAATACGTATTGGAAGCATCCACCATGCACGGCCGCATCCTGGTACTCAACCGCCACAGCGCCAAGGAAAGCACCGGCCATGGCTCTCCCATGCCCTTGCTTACCCACGGTGGTCCCGGCCGGGCCGGCGGCGGTGAGGAAATGGGCGGCGTACGCGGCATCAAGCACTATCTCCAGCGCACCGCCATCCAGGGGCATCCCGATACCATTAGCGCCATCACCCAGCAGTACCAGCCCGGGGCCAGCCGCCCCGAGTCCGAAGTACACCTCTTCCGTAAGCATTTTGAAGATCTCCGGGTAGGCGATACGGTGTACACCCATAAACATACCGTCACGGATGCCGATATTGCCAGTTTTGCCCAGGTAAGCGGTGATAATTTTTACGCCCATGTAGACGAAACCTCCCTGGAGGAAACCATATTCGAGGGCAAAGTAGCCCACGGCTACTACATTCTCAGTAAAGCGGCCGGCATGTTTGTAGAGCCCCGAAAAGGCCCGGTCCTGCTCAACTACGGCATAGATGAATGCCGCTTTACCAAGCCCGTTTACCCGGGCATGACCATCGGGGTGAAATTTACCGTGCAGGAAAAGATTCGCCAGGAAAAGAAAAGCGAGGATGACATAGCCAAGGGCATTGTGAAATTTTACGTGGATGTGTACGATGAGGAAGGCGAGTCAGTGGCCCTGGCCACCATCCTCACCATGGTAAAAATGAAGGACCAAAACGGCCTGCAAACCCCCTAAGCAATGGCTCGTACCCAATGGCTTCGCAAACCTGCCGCCGGTAGCCGCTATTATGCGGTGATCTTCGTAAGTGAACGAAGCGCTGATCAGGCCGGTTATGCCGAAATGGACGAGCGGCTTTTGGCGCTGGCCCATGAGCAGCCCGGCTTCTTGGGCTACAGCTCCGCCGGCGATACGGCCGGCGGTCTATTCATCAGTTATTGGGCCTCGCGGAAGGCCATCGATAGCTGGCGAAAGCATGCGCTACACCAGAAAGCCAAGAGCC
>CAJXMS010000105.1 GCA_913056475.1 uncultured Bacteroidota bacterium | reverse complement strand
CGAGTGCCGCTCTTTTCGACGCCGCGACCCCTGATGCGACTGTTGCCCCATGCCGCTGCACTGTCTGCTGTTTGCTGTCTCGAGGGTGGACTTGACTCCCGTGGTGGCACGCGGACCGGAAGGGATTGTTCGGCCACGGGCAAGGCGCTTGAGGAGCGGAGTTCTGTGACCGTGCCTGGCGCTGCTCTGACCCTGTCAGGCTGCGTCGGGAGGCATTCGCCCTTGGCACCGGGCAGCCGCGAGGCTGTTCCGGGAATGGGATCAGAACTTTGCTTCTTGCTGCTGCTCTTGCTGCTGGTGGGGCTTTTTCGGCGCAGGAGAAGCGAGTGGCGGGCTGCTGTACGAGAACCGCTGGTTTGGGTATCGGCGGCTTTTTACCTGCTTCACCTGCTCTCCCTGAGCTACAGTGCGGATCTCACTCAGGGCTGGCGTGAGCTGGAAACTAAGGTCAGCTTCTTTTTGGGGCCGCTATTACTTTTGGCCTACGGCCAAAACCAAACGGAGCCGGATCGATGGCGGCTGCGGCTGGCTTATGTCCTGGGTAATGTAGGAGTGGTGCTGGCAGCCCTGAGCTATGCGGCATATCGGGCGTTCACGGAAGGGGCTTGGTACTATGTGCGGGAAGGGGGGACCTACCAGCGCTACTTTTTTCAGTACGAGACTTTTAGTGAGCCGTTTATGCATCCGGGATACCTGGCTACCTATGCCGGGGTAGCGCTGCTTATCCTGCTTTACGGGCTGTATCAAAAACGCTGGCAACAGAGGACCTGGGCGGGAGCTGGCGTGGCTTTACTGGTGGTGGGCTTGATCCTGCTGCAAGGCCGGATGAATGTGATCGCTTTAATGCTGGTCCTGGGGGCAGCAGGAATAGGCTGGGTGTGGTGCCGCGGGCGGTGGCGCTGGTTGGCCTACGCCGGGCTATTCTTGGGCCTGCTAGGCTGGGTTTTTTACGTGGGGGCGCCGGAAAGTTTGCTCAAGCGCTACCTGGCATGGCCTCAATTGGAATACGATATAGAGGGGGATCAGTTTAATAGCGCCACCTATCGACTAGCGGAGTGGCGCTGCGCGGCCCATGCGCTGGGAGCGGCCCCCTGGCAGGGCTACGGGGTAGGGGATGGCCAGGCCGCCTTAGAAGCGTCTTACCGGAAACTGCACTTCTGGAAAGGACTGGAAGGGCACTTTAATGCCCATAATCAGTACCTGGACACCTGGCTGGCGGTGGGCTTGCCGGGCGTATTGCTGCTACTTCTCTTACTTGCCCTCTACCTACGCCGCTTCGCGCAGCAGAGGCGCTGGGATATGGCGGCGGCCTTGGTTTTCTTGGCGCTCTGCATGCTTACCGAGAGTATGCTGGAGCGCGCCTGGGCGGTGGTGCTCTTTAATGTTCTTTTTCCGCTCTTGGCGGCTCCCGGTAGGCCGGTGGATAAACAAACAGAAGGGCGTACAAAAAGCTAAAGAACAAAAGCCCGGCCTGGCGCTGGAGCATACTTTCCGTGGCAAAACTTAGGCCACAACAGAGTAGGAAAAGTACCTGGACCGCCCGCCAGGGCCCCACGCCCGGCCAGAAAAGCGGTACCAGAAAAACCAGCAGCAGACTCAGCAAACCGGGTAAACCCTGGCCGGCCCAGCGCTGCAAATAAGCATTGTGATAATTATAAGCCCGCTCGCCCAGGGTGTAGCTGGCCGAGCCGTTCCAAAACTGGGCCTCCACCGTAGAAAGCCCTCGCTGGAGCGGGGCATCTTCAGCCCCGGTACCGTAACCCAGCCAGGGATTTTCCCGGATGGCTTTCCATGCCTCTTGCCAGATATAAACGCGGGGGTTGGTTTGGTTTTTGGCCGTAGGATGCCGAAGGGCCCGAAGCTCGGCATAGGTATCGTCCAGCCGCTGCCGGCTGCCGGGCAAAAGCAAGGCCAGGCCGAAGAATACCAGGACAAGCCCCCCTAAGCTCAGGCCGGTGCGCCATGCCCCCCAGCGCTGCCAGCAGTAGCTCCCCAGCAGCCAGCTATTTATAACCAGGAAAAGTGCAAACTGGCTGCGCACCGACAGGAGGATGAGCATAAAAAAGAAGAACAAGAGCAAGGCAGCACGGAAAATGGTTTTGCCCCGGGAAAGGGAAGGGTATTTCAGCAAGCTTAGCAGGACCAGTCCGTAGGAGAAATTGGTAAAGAGGGCCAGGTAATGGGGCGGTACCCGTCCTCCATCGGCCAGAAAATCAAAGAAAAAGAGCTGCAGATGAGGAAAAGCCAGGTAGTAAAAGGCAGCCCGCAGCAAGGCGAGGAGGAGGACCACCGTCACTGCCCCTACCAGCCAGCGCAGCACCTTAGCCAGCCAGGGAGAACCTCCATCGTTCCAGGTACCCAGCAACAGAGGCCAGGCAATGAGGGGAAGCTGGCGAAAGACCATCGTGCTGGCGGCGCTTTTATCCGGACTGTTAAAAGCCGCCCATACCGTAATGCCCCAAAATAAAAACAGCACTCCCGCCGGGCCATTGCCGCGCAGGCGTTTGAGTTTTTGCCGAAACTCTCCGCGCAATAGCCAAAAAAGACCCGCCACCATCAGGCCCAGGGTTAAGGGCGGTCGCACCGGCTGCCAGGGCAGCAGGGCCACATAATAAAGGACGCCCAGCGTAATGCCATCCTGCCAGCGAAGCCGGGTAAGCTGTTTTTTAAGGGCGCTCAAAACCTAAAATCCGGTGGTAGCGGGGGCTGTTCTGGATTACTTTCAGGGCCGTATCTACTTGTGGATCATAACGTAAGCCCATAGCTACCTTGCCGCTTTGATAATAATAGCGCGAGGTTATTTCTTCGCCCAGCAGCTGGCGAATACGCGTTTCATTTTCGGCCAGGTCATCGCTTTTGAGGCGCTTCAGGCCTGCTTCCAGGCTTTTCAGGCTTTCCTCCATCGAGGCCCCGTAGCCATCGGCTTCTGCGGCCTTTTCCAGTCGCGCCAGGGCCTTATCGGTATTGGTCTCAAACTGGAAGTCCCGTGTCTCCAGCCAGCTAAGGAAGTCTTGGTAGGTTTTATCCCTTAGCTTATATTCTTTTACCGGGGGGAGGGAGTCGTGCGTGAGGCGAAATTGGGTGGCGTAATCAAAGAAATGATGGCCCCGGTAAAGCTCCGCCACCGCCTCCGCCATCTCGGTAGGTTTTACTTTCAGGTCTGGGGCTATACCGGCCCCATCGAATACCGCCCGCCCATTTTCGGTGGTAAAGCGGGAGCGGAGCGAGTCAGGAATTCTTTTTACCCGGCCCTCTTCATCGCGCTGAGCGTAATCGATGGCTTGAATGAGCCTGCCGCTGGGGGTGTAGTATTTGGCGATGGTGATCTTTATTTTACCGCCGTAGGGCAGTTCTCGTGTTTCCTGCACCAGTCCTTTGCCAAAGGAGCGCTGGCCCAGCACCACGCCGCGGTCGTAGTCTTGGATGGTTCCGGCCACGATCTCTGAGGCGGAGGCACTGCTGTGATTGATGAGCACAGCCAGGGGGATGTCCGCGTCTTTGGGTTCATTGGGCGTACGGTAGGTGCGGTTCCACTGGTTCAGTTTACCCCGTGTTTCCACCACCACTTTTCCTTTAGGAATAAAAAGGTTGCTCACTTTAATGGCCTCATTGAGGAGCCCACCGGGGTTGCCGCGCAGGTCGAGTACCAGGGCTTTTAAGGTTTGTTTTTCGGCTAGCTTATCCCAGGCCTGGCTTATTTCGCCCGCGGCATTGCGGGTAAAGCTCTTCAGGCGGATATACCCTACACCGGGTTTTAGAAAGCCACTGTAGGGCACGCTGTTCATGTGCACCTTGGCCCGCTTAAAGCTAAATTTGAGGCGCTTACCCCCGCGACGAACGGCCACTTCCACCGTGCTACCCGGGGCGCCTTTGAGGATATCGCTTACCTCGCTTACGCTGCGCTGGGCGGCCCTATTGCCATCGATGGCCAGCAGCACATCCCCGGGCCGCAGGCCGGCCTTATCCGCGGGAAAATCCTGGTACACTGTGCTTATTACCAGGCTGGTATCGTGCTGCCCCAGGGTAGCTCCTATACCGCCGTAGCTGCCCGTTTGCTGAATGCGGAAGTCTTCGATTTTCTCTTCCGGGATGTAGTTGGTGTAGGGGTCCAGCTGGGCCAGCATTTCGGTGAGGGCCTCCTGCATGAGTTCCCCCGGTTCGGGGTCATCTACGTAGTATAGATTTACCTGCTTAAAAGCGTGGGCAAAAATGTCTAATTGCTTGCTGATCTGAAAGTAGTCGGGCTTAAAGGCCAGCAGGCTTATCAGGCCGGCCCCGGCCACCAGGCCTATTAAAAATCCGGGAAAGCGTTTACAGCGTATTTTCATGCTCATAAATGGGTTCAAGATGGGCTAAGGTAGGACTTATAACGCAGGAGGCGAGGGGGCATTGTGCAGCTCCCGGGCCAATTTAGCGACCGCCCGGGCCAGCTCGGGGTAAGGCACCTCATGGCGGGGCATGTAGATGAAGAGTAATTCCAGCCCGGTGTGCTGCGGAAAGGCTTGTTGCTGCCTGCGGTAAGCTTCGCGCAGGCGCCGCTTCAGGCGGTTGCGATCCGCGGCGTGCTTAAACCGCCGGCGCGATACCCCTACGGCCATGCGCACACCGGGGACATCCGGGGTCCAGCGATAACGCAGAGCTACCGGGTAAGCCGCCTTTTGGCTTCCCTCCGCAAAAAGCTTTTGAAAGACTTGCTTTCCCCGCAGGCGCTGGGATTTGGACAGGGAATGTTTCACAGCTCACAAAGCTAAGGCCTATAGCGGCGCCGTAGCTTAGGCCTGCCGGCCAAATGTGGTTCTTCGCGCGGCCAGGTCCCGTTTGTCTGGCGCTTTTACCTCCCGGAAAGTTTTTCGCGGGGGGCGCAGTGCACCATGGCGAAGGGTGGAAACGCCTTAAGGGGAAAGGCCATCCGGGCCGGGAGCCGTACATTTGGCCAAAAGGCCCAAAACGGAAAGGGCCGCAAAGGCTGCGCTCTGGGGCTTAGCGCTTATTGGCTTCCCGGATATAATCCTCCAGGGCCATGGTCATGGAGGGGTACTTAGGCGTGGGCGCTTTAATGTCTACGCGCAACCCGGCGTCTTCTGCCGCTTTTTGGGTTACGGTACCAAAGGCGGCGATGCGGGTTTCGCCCTGGTGGAAGTCCGCAAAATTCTCAAAAAGCGACTTTATGCCGGAGGGGCTAAAGAATACCAGTACGTCGTACTTCACGTCGGCCAGGTGAGAGAGATCGCTGTTTACGGTGTTGTACATCACGCAGCGATCGTATTTTATTTTATTGTCTTTGAGGATTTTGGGGATTTCGGGTTTGAGCACATCGCTGGTGGGCAGAAGAAATTTTTCTTTTTTGTGCTTCTTGAGAAGAGGTGCCAGATCCTGGAATGTGGCGGTGCCGAAGTATATTTTGCGTTTGCGGTACACCACGTATTTTTGGAGGTAATAGGCGATGGCTTCGCTGGTGCAGAAGTACTTAAGCTCATTAGGGACCTCGTAGCGGACCTCTTCCGCAATGCGGAAGAAGTGGTCTACGGCGTTACGGCTGGTCAGGATCACGGCCGTGTGTTCGGGGATATTGATTTTTTGGCGGCGTACTTCTGCTACGTCTACCCCTTCCACATGGATGAAGGGGATAAAGTCAATCTTCACTTTATGCTTCTGAGCCAGATCAAAGTAGGGGGAGTTTTCGGTTTGGGGTTCGGGTTGCGATACCAGGATAGATTTGACCTTCACGCGAAGAGAAATTTGGGGGTTAACCTGTAACTAGCTGTATTTAAACGCTTTTGAGGATTAAAAGCAGATAAGCCACAGGGATAATTTCCAGGCTGCAAAGGTAAAAAATATTGTAGCCCCAATGCGGAGCTAAGAAAAGGGTAACACGCGCGCTCTGCATCCAGCCGGCGAGCACGCCTAAGGTGATGGTACCCCCCAGTAAATAAGACCAGAGGAGGGCGGCCTCGGGCCATAAAAGCATCAAAAGGCACAGCGGCCATAGGGGCAATTGGAGCCAACTGAGGTAGGCAAATTGGATGTTTTGGCTGGCGGTAAGGGGGGCGGTTTGCGCAAATACGCTGCCGGTAAGGCTACTGAGGAGGTTTTTAACCAGGAAAACCCCCGCCAGCAGCAAAAGGATGCGCAAATAATCGGGCCAGAGTAAGGGGAGTTTTTCCAGTTGATGGGCATGGCGCAGCAGTAAAATGGCCAGCCCCAGGGTAAGAAAACCACTGACGGCCAGCCATAGATCATTAAGGCGCTGGCGTTTAAAGGGGTTGAACGCACTGCTCCACGCCCGGGCCTTGGTGTAAAGCGGTAGGCGCCAAAAGGGCCGGTACTGCTCCCGGTCGCGCCGGAAAAAGAGCACCAGGCCTACTGCTAAGCTGAGCAATAGCAGCAGGCTCCAGTCGCTAAAATGCGTAATATCCTGGCTTAGCTCTGCCATAGGGGCAAAGGTAGGCCGAAGGAAAATACCCTAGTGTACCCGGAAAAGCGTGGCAGGGCCCTGGGGCATTTCCAGCCAGTAGTTTCCGGTAGATAACTCTTCTACGGAAATTTTCCAGTGATGGGGATCCTGCCGGGCTTCCTGGGGGACGGATTTTACGGTAGCCCCTTTGATATCGGTAATGAAGAGGGGGCCTTCTACTGGTACATCGGTGGCTACGGTCAGTTGTTGCCGGGCCGGGTTGGGGTAGAGGCTCACCTTTTGGGGCCGGTTTTCGGGGACGCTCATGTCTTGGTCTTTGCGCAGCAGGAGGGTCTCGGTTACGATCACGTCGCCGCTGTTGGCCCCGTTGGCATTGGAAAAGTTGACGGCCACGTACACCCGGGATGAGTCCGGGGCATTGCTGCTGTTCCAATCAAAGCTCCAGCTTTTGACCCCACCGCTTACACTGATGCCCGCGCGGGTATGGGTAAGGTAGCTGCCTACGGTCTGTGTGTTATTGGTGGTGCTGGCCAGAGCGCCTACGTGGTTGCCATTTTTTTCTACGCTTGCCTGAAACCCCATGCGCGTAAGGCCGCGGCCGCCATCATCTGCGGTAACGGTGATGTTGTAGTCATCCATAGCTTCAAAACCACTGGCGGGGATGTCGGTGGTGATGCTGATGGTTTCGCTGGATTGGGCGGGCCCGCCGCTGTGGCAGCCCGCCTGGGCGCAGGTATTGCCATTGCTGGCGGGCGAGCCGTTGCTTCCAGCCGGGGCGCCACTGCTATTGGTGATGGCCTGGTGACCGGCCAGTAGACCGACGGCTACGAAAGCCAGGGAAGAGAGGTATCTTTTTTTCATGGTGAAACTATTTGAGACCCCCAAGGTAAGCTTTTTGAATTCGCTTCCGCTTTGTCTTTTTACTGAAATGGGGAATGGAGGGCCTGGGTTCGTATGAGAGGCAACCAGGTGTATAGGCTAAAGTTGGGGCCGTAGGTTCTGTATTGGTAAGCGCGCCTGGAAAGCTTCTATCCTGCCCGGCTCTGCTACACAAAGGCCGATTGTAAGCTCAACCCCATAATAGCCTGGGCTTGGCAAGCCCAGGGAAGATACGTATCTCATGCAAAGGCA
>CAJXMS010000104.1 GCA_913056475.1 uncultured Bacteroidota bacterium | reverse complement strand
ATTATTACATTTAGCCTGCTGGCTAAGTACGCCGTAGGGCTTAACCGATTTGTCACTAATGATTTTCACCCCGTTGTTTTTTTACAACGCCTTTTACGGCCTACTGTCTCTGAGGCCCAATATCAGCAAGACTGGGAGAGTGCTACCACGAATGCCCCATCACTTGTGGACTCCCAGGCGGTAGCCTACCCGTGGAATCACCTGCTTACGGAATCCTTACCTCCACCTGTGGTGCAGGCTTATGCCGCTTATCACCCCTACTTGGATGCACGGAACGCGGCCTATTTTGCAGACGCCAAGGCCCCGCCAAGGTTGATTCTACATCCTGGTTCTTACCAGTCCATCCGGGATCCGCTGGGGGTAGATGATAATTACCTATGGAACGTAGCTCCCCTATCGCGGACCGCCATTTGGGAAAATTACAGTGCCCCAAAACCGTTTACCCCTCGCGCTAAGCTGGACTATACGGTATGGCATAGGCGCTCAAAAACTTTAACGCTGGATACGCTCACTAAAAGGGTAGATACACTTCATTTAAACCAGTGGTACTCCCATCCGATACGAGACGGCCAGATGTTATTCTTTAGTGGTTCCATTCAGCATACCCTATTGGGCCAAATACAAAGCATAATGAAATCACCAGGTCTTTTTGTAGAATATGCACTCCAAGATGGTACTTTTCGCCGCTACCGGCTCAATCCCCTTAATTGGGAAAACGGTTATCTACTTCAACCTTTTCATGATCCTCTCCATCAAAGAATAGTAGAGGTAGATTCCGTCAAAGTAGCGGCCTTACAGAGCAGAGCTTTTCAGAAGTCCATCCCCATTCAATTGATGAAACTTGAAGCAACCCCTTTGGCTTTTGCCCAGTATCTAAGTCGATTAGAAATGGGGCACCTGTCTTCCATCCAGCTTAAAAAGGGAGCGGTTTACGACACTTGCTTGAATATCCCTCAGGGCGCTTCCTATCTGGATATTAGCCTGCGCAGTGTGCGGAAAGGTCGCTGCCGGGCTACTCTTCTGGTTGAAAGCGGGCAAAAAAGGGAAACATTTTATTTTAACCGCATGCCCTCCGCTCCAGGCCAGGTGAAAAGCGATTACTTTGAATGGGAACCTGGCAGGGACCGGGAGATCTGCCTTACCCTTCGCAATTCGGCCGTCCCTATCGTTATAGAAGAGCTGTCGGTGGGGATGTTTTGTAAGTAAAGGCTTCTCGGATCCGCGACTTTCCAGGCACATGCGATGGTGCGTCTTGTTATCATTATAGAAGCATCTGCTGGGATTTACATTGTGCGAAAGCATAAATTCGATCATCCCTGACTTGCGCCGTGGGGAATTTTTAACTGAATAGAGAAAAATGAGCATATAAAGGAACAAGGGCCCGCGGGAGTAATTCACATTTGGCCGGCAGGCCGCCTCCAAAAGAATAGGGCGAAGCCCGCCTTAGGGCATACGGCTGGGAGGCGCTACCTTTGCGGACTATGGTAAGCGATGAGCAAGTAACTGCCCTGGAAGAGCGCCTGGACGCTTTGCGGGGCTACCTCGAGATAGAGCAAAAACGGGTGGAAATAGCCAACCTGGAAGAAAAAACAGCCGTGCCCAGCTTTTGGGAGGATCAGGCGGAGGCGCAACGCGTGATGAAGCAGATCCGCCAACTCAAATACTGGACAGAGTCTTATGACGCGCTGCAAAATCAAATCGAGGAACTGCGCCTGGGCCTGGAATTTTATGAGGCGGAGGAGCTCAGCGAGGGGGAGCTGAATGCGATGTACGAGAAAGCGGTGGAGCGGCTGGATACCCTGGAGTTTCGCAATATGCTTAGCGGCGAGGAGGATCAGCTTAGCGCGGTGCTGCAGATCACGGCCGGAGCGGGCGGCACCGAAAGCTGCGACTGGGCCGGCATGCTTATGCGGATGTATCTGCGCTACGCAGAGCGGCAGGGTTTTAAGGTGCGGGAACTCAATTATCAGGAAGGCGATGTGGCCGGCGTGAAGACGGTGACCCTGGAAATAGAGGGGGATTATGCCTTTGGTTATCTGAAGGGAGAAAACGGGGTGCACCGGCTGGTGCGGATCTCGCCTTTTGACAGCAATGCCCGGCGGCATACTTCCTTTGCCTCGGTGTACGTGTTTCCGCTGGTGGACGATAGCATAGAGGTGGAGGTGAATCCCGGCGAACTGGAATGGGATACTTTTCGCTCGGGAGGCGCCGGGGGGCAAAATGTGAATAAGGTGGAAACGGGGGTGCGCCTGCACCACAAGCCCAGTGGCCTGGTGGTGGAGAATACGGAAAGCCGCTCGCAACTGCAGAATAAAGAAAAGGCCATTCAGCTCTTAAAATCGCAGCTCTACGAAATAGAACTGGAAGCCCAAAATGAGAAGCGCGCGGAAATAGAGGCGGGCAAGAAAAAGATCGAATGGGGCAGCCAGATCCGCAATTACGTGCTGCATCCCTATAAAATGATCAAGGATGTCCGGACCGGCCACGAAACCAGCAACGTGGAGCAGGTGCTGGAGGGACAATTGGATGCTTTCCTCAAGGCCTGGCTGATGCAGGAGGGGGAAGGGGCGCGGGAGTAATTTGCGTCTTTTGGCGTTTAGACCAATGGACTAAAAACCAGACTGCTTTATCCTTTTGACTGGAGATAAAGGGACCAGGCTGGTCTGGATCATAACAGGCACTGGGATCGCGTGTACGCTGATAGCATTCTAGCCAATCTTTAACTTGCGCATGGTAATTTTTCACGGACCTAAAATGTTCGGGTAATACCGTAAGTCTGCTAATCAAAGGGGAGCCTAATAAAAATAAGATCGGAATTATCTTAAGCCTCTCCTTTGCCGGCCAGATAGTAAGGACCAGGTATATACCCAGAAAACCTGGCCACAAGAAGTAGGTGTACCGGGCGGCAAATGCACCAGACACTCCAATTCCGGCCCGACTATAGGTATTCAGAAGAAAATAAATCCCGGAAAAGGCAATAAGCCAAAGGGGGATTTTAAAAGCTTGCGCATGAAGCCGGGTCCGAAAGACCAACAGCCAAACGAGGGGAGGGATGATTGTGGTAAGCAGCCAGGCCAGTCCGGGCCATATTTGGCTCTGCCGTAGAAAACCCATCAAAAGATAAATCCCATAAATGGGGTATTCTGCCAGCTCATTTCCCGTACCCATGCCGGCAATGGGCGGGAATTGGTATAGCTTTACAGCCAAGGCAATGGCCGCCAATTGGGAAAGTAAGCCTGCTAAAATGATGCGCTTATCCCTTTTTTCTTTTTTACGAGGTATTTGGAATAAAAAGTAGAGTAAAATCTGAAAGCTTACCAAAAAGGCGTAGCCCGTGAAAATAGAGAAGATACCAACTAAGCTTAGGCCCAGGACACGTTTGGCAAAGGATTTTTGCAATAAAAAATGAGCGGAGAGAAGTACCGACATGAGGGGTAAGGCTACCACCGCGCTATGGGCCGACCACAGATAGATTTCCGCTAAACCCGGATACAAAAAAAGAGCAATCAGCAGAGCATCCCACCAATGTAAAGTACCGGTTAGGCGATATTTGATCCTCAAGCTCAGATAAATATTTAGGGCCATTAGCCCTAAAACCAAAAAACCTTCTCCCAACGGGCCGGCCAAGCCCAAGAATTGCAGGACCCGGGAAAGCAGATAACTTACACCCAGGAAGTGGCTGCCGTGTTGATAGAAAAAGCCCGTAACCAGGGAGGCTCCTTTCAAAAGAGGGGTGTAAAGGCCCCACTGGTCGGCTACGAGTAGTGGTTCGGTATTAAATAGAATAATCAAAATGGCCAAACCAACCATACAGCTAATGCCTACAAAATACAGGAGGGTAGTGGTGGTGCCGGCAGGCTTTACAGGTCTAATCATGAGGGCCGCAAAAGTACGAGATATACTCTGGGCTTTGGCCCACTAGATATCAAGCCCTGGGCGTTTTAAGGCCGGCATACACCAGAGAGCCACGCAAATGATTCCGGATCTACATCGGGTTTATCTTTAGCTTTGCACTACCCTTGCTGGAGATTAGTATTTTTGGCAATTTTATCGAATATTGGTCGCGCTTCAATAGAAAATTTTTGCCCATTTATCCATTATCTCTCATTATTCCCGTTTATTTTCCGCAGGCTGGCTGGGAGATCCGCTTACGGGAAAGACTCAAGGAGTTGCAGGCCCATTTAGCCATCGAATTTGAGGTGTTAATCATTGACGACGGTAATCTGGCCGGGGATATTCACAGCGCCATTCAACGTTTGCAATGGGAGGAGAAAACGCCCCGGATTTTACGGCTTTCTGAGAATCTTGGCAAAGGCGCCGCCCTCCGCGCGGGAATGGCATTAATGAGCAGCACCTGCTGCATTACCACCGACGTGGACATGCCTTTTACCACGGAGAGCTATGGGCGGGTATGGATGGCCCTGCAGGAGGGTGCGGATGTGGTGTTTACCAAACGGCCATATCATTATTTGGAAAAATTGCCCTGGCTCAGACGGGTGCTGTCGCGCAACTTTCGAAGAGTGGTACAGCGCTGGACGGGCTCTTTGGATGACGCTGATGTGCAGGCGGGCCTTAAAGGGCTTTCGCAGGTAGGTGCTCAGCGGTACCTGGAAACCACCGTACCGGGCTATTTGGCCGATTTTGAATTTGCCCTTTTACTTGATTCGTCGCTGAAAATTAATACTGTGCCAGTAGAAATGGCCGGCCACAAGACCCAAAACCTTCAAATAGGCGTACTATTTCGGGAGCTGGGGTACTTATTCCGAATTCTCCTTTTGCGGGCTGGGGGTAAGATAAGGGAAAGGTAGTAAAGGGCTAGAGCTTAGAAAGAAGGCCTTAACCAAAAAAGCTCCGCAACCACGGAACTTTTCTAAAAAAAAGGTGGGCGCTACTGGATTACTTACTGAGCTCGCTTCGCTCGGTTCGAACCAGTGACCCTCCCGACTGGTGCGTCGGGATGCTCTGAACCAACTGAGCTAATCTCAAAGGAATTACGGCTTATTTCTTTCTATAAGTTCCTGAATGCGCTGCTGGCTTTTCCATCTTTTGATCTGACGTTCTCGAGCGGCAGCTTCTACCTTGGTGGGAAAGGCCTCCCGGTACGCCAGTTCCCAGTCGTCCGCTTGGCCCGTAAACCCCTTATGATGGCTGTTGTGTCGCCGAATTCTTTCGGAGAGATCATCCCCCGTAAAGCCAATGTAAAATTTCTTTACGGTGGGCGAATGAAGGATGTATAAGTAAAACATACCTGCGGTATTGTTGCCACCCATAAAAAAAGCTCCGCAACCACGGAGCTTTTCTAAAAAAGGTGGGCGATACTGGATTCGAACCAGTGACCCCCTGCTTGTAAGGCAGATGCTCTGAACCAACTGAGCTAATCGCCCTTTTTTATTTTCTTCTGTCCAGTGACCCTCCCGACTGGTGCGTCGGGATGCTCTGAACCAACTGAGCTAATCGCCCTTTTTTGTTAAGGGGCTGCAAATATACAGGCCTTTCTTTTACCTGCAACCTCCTCCCCAAAAAAATCACCCCTCCCAAAAAAGGTAATCCCCCACCCCCTTAACCTGGTAGCCCAGGTCCTCCCCCCAGCGTTGCAGGCGGGCCCTATTCACCAGTGGGGTATCCACCTTTACGCACAGCCGGCGGATATGGCGCGCCAGCGCTGCGTCTACCTGTCCCAGCAGCGCCTCTTCCCGCCCCGGTACATTCAGGTACAGCAGGTCCATCGGTTCCACCAGCTGCCGTTTGAGCCATTCGAGGGTACAAGTCTCCACCTGCTGGAAGCTCTGCGAGCGCATCGCATCCAGCCGGTACTGCGCTCCCCCTTTTACCGCCACGCGGTGCAGCAAGCCGGAGCCCGCCTCCGTATCCAGCGCATAGGGCAGTACTTGCATATCCATCCCATTGGCTTCTATAAATTCCTCTAGCGCCGCCCGGTGGGCCCCGGCCGGTTCCAGTGCTACCATTTTGGCCGTCGGGTAATCCAAGAAATACGGTAGCACCGGCAGCCCATAGCGGGGCCCCACCCACACCAGCAATGGGTCGCGGGTTTGCACCGGCCGGTAGAGCTCTGTTTCCAAAAGCCACCACTTAAAATCCCGCCAATCCCGTTCCTCTGCCAGGCGCGCCCAGGCTCCCCCCTTGAGCGCCAGCCATAGGGGTTTATGCCAGCCCAGCCCCCGCCGCAAGGCCCATTGCAGCGCCACCCACCCCGGCGCCAGCCCCTGATCTCGCAAGCGCTTCGCTAAAAAAGACCAGTAAAAGAAATGGTGGCGCAGTTTTTTCAATCCCCTGTAATTTAGAACCAGCAAATATATCCAGTCCCATTTCATAAGCATTTTCCACTTTGAGGCTAGCAGGCCTCCCGGCCAAATGGAAGGTGCCCGAGCCGGTAGCGTTTCGTTTTTTAGCAGGCCTTATCTTCGCTACCCGCATAGTCCCAGACGTCGCATCCCAAAAGAAAAGTTTCAAAATGAACACCGCACAGAAAACCATTGCTTTAAGCTGGCTCATCGGTATGCTCTTCATCGGAAACCCGTTGATCGGGCAGGAGGCCCTAAGCGATAGCCTGCAGGAGCAGCTACAGCCTTATCTGGACAGCCTTCGGGAAAATTACCAGGTGAAGGACCTCAACCTGGCTCCCCGGCGCCTGGGCGGGATAGACCAGACCCAGTTTTCCGGTCACTATCACTTCATCCTCAAGGCACGGAAAAAAACCCGCAACAAGCTCGGCCAGATGCGCCGGGAAAAAAGGCACCATCTCCTTTTTGAGTACGCCACCGAGCGCGACCGGCAGTACGCCCTTCAGTTTTGGATGGACGATTTTATTGAGCAGGCCCGGGTGCGGCGGGGCCGGCGTACCCGAAAGATAGAAGGCGCCAAGCCTACGCTTATTCTCATCAATCCTCGAAGCATCATCATCGGCACGCAAGATTGCAAGTTTTACCAGCGGGAAGCTTTTGAAGAATGGAAGGAGTCCTTGCTAAAAGCCTTTGGCCAGCCCGCTACGATGGTCATAGAGATCGCATGCGACGGCCCCCTTGAATGGACCCGCAATGCCCCCGACCCCCGTAGCCGCGGGCTTTTTTAGAAGAGAGGCCTACTGGAGCGGCGCGGCCACTTCCTGATCTGGTGGTGTTCTTGGTAAATTCGGCGAACTGTGAAATTGGTGAGGCAGGTGAGGGGGGGACAGCGCCTCACCACGGGCCGGAAACATTTTTACGTAGCGACGTTTGCCAAAACGTCGTTTTTATGCTCAATTGAAGAAGGATATTAATCGGAGGGTGGTCCTTAGACGGAGGTTAAATTGTTGAATCGTTTAACTGTTGAACTGGTGAGGGGAGTGAGGTAGGTGAGGGAGACAGCGCCTCACCACGGGCCGGAAACATCTTTACGTAGCGACGTTTGCCAAAACGTCGTTTTAATGCTCAATTGAAGAAGGATATCAATCGGAGGGTGGTCCTTAGAAACCGGAATCAAGATGGCATCTCCCCCTTAAGACCTCTTTCGATACACCTTGCCGCGCTCCGCACGCCCAGCCACTCAGGATGACCGTAGGGCCAGCGGGCAGCAGAATCCTGCTAATCAGGATGAAAACAAGAA
>CAJXMS010000103.1 GCA_913056475.1 uncultured Bacteroidota bacterium | reverse complement strand
GCTGCAGCCCCGGATAAGCCCGTAGGCATTGTTGTGCCCGCCGCCTATCACAATGGGGATTTTACCCTGCGCCTTGATCCGTCTAATAAGGGGGGCTACCTCGCCGTCTATCTGAGCGGTGAGCGCGCGGAGCCGCTCCAGCTGGGCCGGGATATTCGGATCCAGGCGATCTGCTTCCTCTTGCCAGTCTGTAAAGCGCAGGCTTCCGGCTATGATCAGCTCTTCTGGCTGCAAGAAGGCATTGTCCTGCACATTAGCCAGCGCGGCGAGCACCCGGGCCCAGGCTTCCCGGGCGCCCGTGCGGCCCCGGTTGGCCTTTATACCGATATCTTCTTCCACGCCCAGCAGCACAAAGCGGCCATTAAGTTGGTCCAGTTGTTTCCACTCCTGGAGCACCGGAAGGGAGCTGCCTAGTTTTTTTTCCCCGGACCGGACATTTACCAGGGCGCGCAGGGCATCGCGATCTTGAAATTCAAACATAGCGAGGTGGGTTTAAAGGCTTTTTACACTTGCCGGGCCTGGCCCTGAAGCCAGACCTGGGCCAGGTGGGGATGGCCCCAGTGGTAGGGTAAGCTGGCGGGGCGGCGGCCGGGTTTGGTGATCAGGAAGCTGGCTACTTTGCCTCTTTCGATGCTTCCGTAATCTGCGCTGAGATCTACTGCGGCCGCCCCGTTGAGGGTGCAGGCGGTGTAGGCTTCTTCGGGGGTTAGGCGCATTTTAGTACAGGCCAGGGCCAGCATTAGGTTCATATTGCCACTGGGGGCAGAACCGGGGTTGAAATCGGTAGCTACCGCCACTACGGCTTCGCGGTCTATCAGCTCCCGCGCCGGGGTGTAAGGAATACCCAGGTAGTGGGAGCAGCCGGGCAGCGCCGTAGCAATGGTATCACTGTGGGCCAGGGCTTCTATATCCGCTGGCTCCATCACTTCCAGGTGGTCTACCGAGCGGGCTTTTCTAGCTACCGCAGCGGGTACTCCACCCAGGCTGGTAAACTGGTTGAGGTGTAGTTTGGCCGGGAGGGCGTATTGAGCGCCGGCTTCCATTAAGTCTAGCGTCTCCTGGAGGGTAAAATAGCCTTCTTCGCAAAATACGTCCAGGTAATCGGCCAGTTTTTCGGCGGCGATGGCGGGCAGCATTTCCGTTTTGATGCGTTTCAGATAGGCGTCCCGCTCGTTCTTAAACTCGGGTGGAATGGCATGGGCGCCCAGGAAGCTGGTCCGAATGGCCACCGGGAAATCCTGGTCGAGCCGCCGGGCCACCCGCAGCATTTTAAGCTCACTTTCGGTGTCCAGTCCGTAACCGCTTTTTATCTCCAGCACGCCGGTGCCCAGGGTTATTAGTTCATTAAGCCTGGCGGCGGCCTGCTGGTAGAGTGTTTCTTCTTCGGTTTGGCGCAGCTTGAGGGCGCTATTGATGATCCCGCCCCCTTGCCGGGCAATTTGCTGGTAGGAATAGCCCCGGAGCTTAAGGGTAAATTCATCCTCCCGGGAGCCGGCGTAAACCAGGTGGCTGTGACTATCGGCCCAGCAGGGCAGGAGCATACCTCCCTTTGCATCCACTTGCTCATCTGCCTGGGGCGGGGTCCCCGTTCCGAAGTCCTTTATGCGGGAACCTTCTACCAGGAGCCAGGCGTGCTCGCTAAGCGGAAAATGCTGCATTTCTGTCCCCCGCAGCTTGAGGCGGCCCTGGTCTTCTATATGCAAAATCTGGCTGAGGTGGTGAATACAAGTCTGCTTCATGTCCGCGAAGGTAGCAACTCCACCTGCAGTTACTTGCTTACAGAACCCTAACTTTGCGCCACCCTGCAAAATTTTAGTTCATGAAAACCCATCTTTACAGCGTAATGTCGGAGCTCGGGGCTGGTACCCGGGGTAGCAGTCTGGGGCTGGAAGCGCTGCAAATAGCCAGTCTTAAATACGACCGGCCTTTTTTTCATCTACGCCCGGTAAAGCAGATCGAAACGGAAAACCACCGTCTTTACCGGCCCACTCAGGAAGATCATGCCAAATACCTCGACGGCATTTCCATGATGTACGAACGGATAGAACGAGAGCTGGGCAGCGCATTGGAGGAAAAAGATCACCTTCCCTGTGTAATAGCGGCGGACCATAGCAATGCCGGTGGCACCATCGCCGCCTTAAAGCGGGCTTACCCCAAGAGCCGCCTCGGGGTGATCTGGGTAGATGCCCACGCCGATCTTCACTCTCCATTTACCAGCCCTTCCGGCCACGTGCACGGCATGCCTTTAGGCTCGGCCCTGGGGGAAGACAATCTGGAAAACCAGCAAAATGAACCCGGCGAAGAAGCGATCTGGCACTGGAATGAGATGAAAGGCAAAACCCCCCGTGTACGTCCGGAAGACATTTTCTTCCTCGGGGTGCGCGATACCGAGGCACCCGAAGATAAGCTGATGGAAAAGCATCACATTCCCAATCTTACCGTAGATCAATGCCGCGAGCTGGGCATGCCCACCGCCGCCGAAAAGGCCCTGAACCACCTGAAGGACTGCGATATAATTCACCTCTCTTTTGATGTAGATAGCTTGGATCCCATCGTGAGTGTGGGAACTGGTACGCCGGTAGACGAAGGCTACACGGAAGAAGAAGCGCGAGAACTCTTGCTTCACCTGGTAACCGATCAGCGGCTGGCGGCCTTCGAAATGGTGGAGATCAACCCGCTGCTGGATATGAATGGCAATAGCATGGCAGAGGCGGCTTTTCGCATTTTAAAGCCCGTGGTCGAAAAAATAGAAGCCCAAAGCCCTTAAATAATTAGCGCCCTCCTATAACCGGGGCGTTTCTTTACCTCTATTATCTCATGAACGATTTGAAAACCCAACTGGCTCAACTAGCCCAGCAGGCACTTAAAGCCCTTTATGACCTGGAGGCCGATGCTCCGGAGTGGCAGCCCACTCGTAAGGAATTTGAGGGCGATCTCACGCTGGTGGTCTTTCCCTACCTGCGCTGGAGCCGGCAAAAGCCCGAAGAAACGGCCCGTCAAATCGGCGACTGGGTGGTGGAAAGGCTGCCGGAGGGGGCTGGCTTTAACGTGGTCAAGGGTTTTTTGAACCTCTCCCTGGGAGACGGCTACTGGATAAAGGCGCTCTTGCAGCAGGAGGAGCAGGGCACATTTGGCCCCCGGCCCAGCCAAAATAAAACGCTCCTGGTGGAATACAGCTCCCCCAATACCAATAAGCCCCTGCACCTGGGCCACGTTCGCAATAACCTGCTGGGCTACGCCGTAGCCCAAATCCTGCGGGAGGCCGGCTATACCACGCGTAAAGTACAGATCATCAACGACCGGGGTATTCACATCTGTAAGAGCATGCTGGCCTGGCAGAAGTACGGCGCTGGAGAAACTCCCTCATCCAGCGGCTTAAAAGGCGATCATCTGGTGGGTAAGTACTACGTGGCCTTTGATAAAGCCCACAAAGAAAACCGGCAGGCGCTGATAGATGAAGGCTTCTCGGAGGAAGAAGCTACCGAGCAAGAACCCCTGCTTCAGGAAGCCCGTCAAATGCTGCAGCGCTGGGAAGCGGGCGATGAAGATGTAGTGGCCCTGTGGCGCAAAATGAATGGCTGGGTTTACCAGGGCTTTGAGGAAACCTACCGGCGGCTGGGAGTAGATTTTGACCAGTATTATTACGAAAGCGAAACTTACCTTCTGGGGCGGGAAGTAGTGATGGATGGCCTGGAAAGAGGCCTTTTTTTCCGGAAGGAGGATGGTTCCGTGTGGTGCGACCTGACCGAGGAAAAACTGGGCGAAAAGCTGCTGCTGCGCCGCGATGGCACCAGCGTGTACATGACCCAAGACATCGGTACGGCCATTCAGCGGTACGAGGATTTTGGCCTGGAAGGCATGATCTACGTGGTGGGCAATGAGCAGGACCATCACTTTAAAGTCCTCTTTGCCATCCTCAAAAAGCTGGGCTACGTCTGGGCGCACCATCTCTACCACTTGAGCTATGGCATGGTGGACCTGCCCAGCGGTAAAATGAAATCTCGCGAAGGAACCGTGGTAGATGCCGATGACCTAATGGATGAAATGGTGGCCACGGCCCGGCGCATTTCTGAGGAGCTGGGGAAAACCGATGGTATGGCAGAAGCGGAAAAAGATCAGCTATATCATACCGTGGGCCTGGGGGCTTTAAAATATTTCATCCTCCGGGTAGATCCTCGCAAGCGGATGACCTTTAACCCCGAGGAGTCGGTGGACTTTCACGGCGATACCGGACCTTTTATCCAGTACACCCATGCCCGCATTCGCACCCTTCTGCGCAAGGCCGAAAAGGAAGGCTTGCCTACCGCAAAGGCATCCCAGTATGCCGCTCTGGCGCCCCAGGAACGGGAGCTGATCAAAGCTTTGCTTCGCTACCCTGAGGTGTTAGAAGAAGCGGCGCAAGACCTGGCCCCCTCCGCGCTGGCTCACTATGTGTACGATCTTACCAAACGTTTCAACGGCCTCTACCAGCAAGTACCCATCCTCAGCGATGCAGATGCCACTGCCGTGGCTTTCCGGCTGGAGCTGGCCCGCAGTACCGCCCTGGCCATTCGCCGGGGTATGGGCTTGCTGGGGATAGCGGTGCCGGAGCGGATGTAGGTATTTTTTACCCCTTTCTTCATTCCCTTCGAGCGGCACAGCCTACCCGTATCCTGTTGGTATAGCTATGACTTGAAGCAGTGGGGGGAGGGCCTCATCTCATGGGCCGTATGTTCATCGTTTGCGGAATTCATAGCGGTAGCAAAAAAACGCGCCCCTTCTACTTATCTACAGAAAGGGCGCGCGCGTCTAACCTAAAGCCAGCTATCAGGTCTTAGGAAAAATACCGGGGGAAGAGGGTTTTAATACTTGCGGTTAAGCTCCATGTCAATGTCCACCTCTACTTCATCGCCTACCACCGCGGTGGCGGCCCAGTCGCCTACCCCCACATTGTATTCCGTCCGGTCCAGAGTAGTATCAATGCTGAGCCCTAGTATTTTCGTGTTTTTCATCATGGGGTGGTCCATAACGCCTTTTACGGTAATGGGTAGCGCCACTTGCTTGCTCACCTCCCGGATGCTGAGCTTTCCGTATACCTTGTACTGATTCTTACCGGTTTGCTCGATTTCCGAAGAGCGAAACGTGATGGTAGGGTATTCGCTCACATGGAAGAAATCCTCGCCGCGGAGGTGCTGGTCGCGTTTTTCGTTGTCCGTATCCACACTTTTTACCTGCACCGTAAAGTGGAGGGTACTGGCGGCCATGTTTTCCGGATCAATCCGGAAATCGCCGGAAAAAGTGTGAAAAGAGCCCGGCACATCGGAGAAGAAGTGGGTGGCCACAAAATTGACCGAGGTGTGCGATTGGTCTATTTTCCATTTGGGCGCTTCTTGCGCCTGAAGCGCGGTAGCACTTAGCAGCAGGGCAGCCAGCCATGAGAAGAGTCGTTTCATGTTCTTGTCTATTTTGGTTTAATGAATGCACAAAGGTAATATCATTGTTTAAACATTGAATGTCATCTCCATGACGAGCAGCGCTCAGCGCTGCCTTGGGAGCAGGCCTCCCGGCCAAATGTAACCTTAGCGCTCGGGCGAAAGGGCCCACTGATCAAAAGGAGGGAGCTCGGGAAGCCATTCCAGTCCACCGTCTACCGGGCGTGCCAGCCAGTGGTCCTGGCCATTGCTCAGGAGGACGAGCCGGCAATGGAGGCTGCGTTGATAACGGAACGCCTGGTCCATGGTAGCCTGGGCGAGTTTTACCCGGGGTGCCTTGCACTCCAGGAGAAGGTAAGGCTGCTGTTTCTTGTACACCAGAAGATCGGTGCGCTGCTGGCGGGCGCTTTTTTCCAGGCCCGTTTCCAGGGCCAAACTGCCGCGAGGCACCTGGCGGTAGGTTTGCAAAAAATGCACCCAGTGCTGCCGCACCCATTCCTCCGGCGTGAGGACCAGGTACTTGCCCCGGAGGGAATCCCATACCATTACTTGCCGGCCCCGGCGGGCCAGTTTGAGGGGCGCTTCGGGAAGGTTTAAAGTCGGATAGGGTACCGCAGCCATAGCCCCAAAGGTAAGGCCCCGCAGGCGCTTCGTTTTATTTACTTTTGGCCGGGCAACGGAAGCGTAGCTCGCGCGTCTTCCATTCAAGTTTTTGTACTCCCCATGCAGTTTCAGGATATAATCAAGGAAATCAAGCAATCTCAGTTTCGGTCTATCTATCTCCTATCCGGTGAGGAACCTTATTTTATTGATAAGATAGCCGAAGCCCTGGAGCAAAAAGTCCTGAAAGAGGAAGAGAAAAGCTTTAACCAGAGCATCCTTTACGGCAGCGAAACCAGCATGCAGGCGGTGCTGGGCGAGGCCCGTCGCTATCCCATGATGAGCGAGCGCGTGCTGGTGGTGGTGCGGGAAGCGCAGCACCTCAAAAACTGGGAGCTCCTGGAAAGCTACGCAGAAAACCCACAACCCAGTACGGTGCTGGTGCTGGCCCATAAGCACAAAAAGGTAGACAAGCGCCGCAAGGCCATTAAGCTTATCAAAGACCGCCACCTGCTTTTCGAAGCCAAGCGGGTGTACGACAATCAGATGCCCGACTGGATCCAACGCAGCCTCAAAAATCGCCGCCTGGAAGTAACCCCCAAAGCCGCCCAGCTCCTCGCCGAAAGCCTGGGAACCGATTTGGCCCGGGTGGAAAATGAACTCGACAAGCTGGCCCTCATCGCCGAACCCGGCCAAAGCGTGGATGATCAACTCGTGGAGGCCAACATCGGCATAAGTAAAGATTTCAACAACTTTGAGCTTCAGCGGGCCATCGTGGAGCGCGACTTTAAAAAGATCATGCGCATTCAGCGCTACTATGCCGCCAATCCCAAAGACCATCCCCTGGTGCTCACCCTGGCGGTGCTGTTCAACTTTGCCAGTAAGCTTATGGTAGCCCATCAGGCCTCTGACAAATCTCCCCGGGCGCTGGCCGCTACCCTTAAAGTTAACCCCTTTTTTGTGAAAGATTACACCCAGGCCCTGCGGCATTACGACCTCAAAAAATGCGCCCGTATGATCGGCTATCTGCGCGAAGCCGATTTGCGTAGCAAGGGGGTAGGTAACGCCCAAACCCCCGAACACGAGCTACTCAAAGAGCTGCTCTTTAAGATGTATCACGTTTGATCCCCTTTTTTTACATGACTCCCTACTCTGCCCCCATCCGTACCCTTCTTCCCCTGGTTTTTGTGCTGCTGGCAGGCTTTAGCCTTTCCCTGCAGGCCCAAAAGGACGCCACCTTACGTGGCTTCATTTACGAAGCGGAGGATGGCAAGCCCGTCGCCTTTGCCAATGTAGTGCTTAAGGATACCAAGCTGGGGGCCGTTGCCAGCGGAGAAGGCTATTTTACCATCAATAATATACCCCCGGGTGAGTATACCCTTGAGATAAGTTTTGTGGGGTTTAAAACCCACACCGAAACCGTTCAGCTGGCTCCCGGCAAAATTCAGAGCGTCAAAGTATTTCTGGAGGCCCAATCGGAGGTGCTGGAAAGCGTAGAAGTATCGGCCGAGCGGCAGGCCCGCCGCACCAAGGTCCTCACCAGCGTAAGCTCCCTCGATAAGCGTTCCATACGCCGCTTTTCCGTGGGCGGCGATGCGGACGTGAT
>CAJXMS010000102.1 GCA_913056475.1 uncultured Bacteroidota bacterium | reverse complement strand
GGCCCGTTATCAGGTAAACGGAACCGGCTATAATGACCAGCCCATCCGCTTTCCCATCAATGCCCCCAACCCTGGGCTTAAATGGGAAACCACCGAAGTGATCGACGCCACCGTGGAGTTTGGGCTCTGGGAAGACCGCATAACCGGCGAAGTGGCCTATTATCGAAAAAACACCCGTGATGTGCTTATGAACGTGGCCTTGCCGCGGATCAATGGCTTTAACTCCTTTACCGACAACGTAGGCGGTATTCTCAATTACGGCTGGGAGTTTAACCTTACCACCAATAACCTCACCGGCGATTTCTGGTGGAAGACCAATTTTAACGTGGCGCTCAACCGGAACCGCATTACCAGCCTGGGCGGATATTCGGAAGATGCCGTAGCCGGCGGAACCAACGACACCCGCGTGGTGGAGGGCGAGTCCGTGGGTACTTTTTACATGGTTCCCGTAGATCATATTGACCCCGCCACCGGCGATCCCGTATACCTTAGTGCTTCCGGGGAGCTTACCAAAGTGTATGATCAAGCCAACCGCCGGCCCGTAGGGAAAGGGATCCCCGATGCCATCGGGGGTATTACCAATACCTTTGGCTATAAAAACTGGCGATTTAGCGCCCTCTTCGTTTACTCCATCGGCGCAGATGTGTACAACCACTCCGGCAAATACCAGCAAACCGCCTGGCCCGCCTTTGGCAATTACTGGAACTATACCGAGCAGGTGTACGACCGCTGGCAGCAGCCCGGCGATCAAGCCCGCCTTCCCCGCCTGACCCTCGACCCCCGCAATTACGAAGGCCTGGGCGAAGATTTCTGGAATACCGACCGCTGGGTACAAGATGCCAGCTACCTCCGGCTCCGTAACCTCACCGTGTCCTATCAGGTAGATCGCGAAATCGCCCAAAACTGGGGCTTGCAGGACCTGAGCATTTCCCTCATCGGGACCAACCTCTTTACCATCACCGATTACCCCGGATTAGATCCGGAAGTGGCGCGGGATTTTACCAATGTGACAGACCGTAATATGAGCCTGAACACCACTTACCTCACCCCCCCGCAGGAGCGCACCTTCTCTATCAAAATCGACGCCTCATTTTAAGCCTATCCCATTATGAAACCACTGACGCAACGCTTACCTCATTTCCTTTTCCTTGCAGCCCTCCTCTTAGGCGCCGCTTGTACCGAGATCCTGGATGTGGAAGTTCCCGGGGATCAGCTCAAAGAAGACGAGGCCATTACCTCTCAGCAGGACGTCATGGAAGTACTCCAGTCCTGCTATGATGTGAACGCCAATATCTACAACGGCCGCATTCAATACGCGAATGAGCTGCTGGGCGATAATGTCTCGCTGCAAAACAATTCGGGCGACCTGGGGCAGATCTTCTCCCACAGCGTTTCTATTTTTAACGGAACCGTTTCCGGCATTTACGGCGACCCCTACATCACTATCTTCCGGGCCAATCGCCTGCTGGAGCTTTTGGAGGAGTTTCCCTTTTCGGCCGCAGAACGAACCGAAATCGAAGCCCAGGTATACTTCCTGAGGGCCATTAGCCACTGGGAAGTGCTTAAGCTCTGGGCACAGCCCTATGGCTATACCGCTGATAACAGCCACCCCGGCGTGGTGTACAAAACCTCCACCGATGTGAAAGTGCTCGCCCGCGCCACGGTAGCCGAGAGTTACCAAAACATCATAGCGGACCTCGAACGGGCCATCAATTCCGGAGGGCTTCCCCAAAAAGATCCCTACCGCGCCTCCGTAGATGCTGCCCGGGCCTATCTCGCCGAGGTTTATTTCCAAAAAGGCGATTATCAGCAGGCCGCCACGGAAGCCGCCACCGTCATTGGGTCCAATCGCTACCAACTGGATACCATCATCGATCGCTTCCAGCCCGATACCGCCGTAGTGCCCGAGATCATTTTCAAAACCCGGAGCTTCCAACCCAATAATGACCTCCGCAGCACCGCTTTTACCAACAACTATCGCTCCGACCTGGCCCAGCCTCCCTTCATAAGGGCTTCCGGCGAGTTTTTCGAAAACTATCGCAACGATACCCTGGACCGCCGCGTAAACGCCTGGCTTGAGCTCCGCGATGCCGGTACCCCTGATGAGTACGTGGCCATTAATCGCTTTAATAAGCCCTACTTTGACGTGCCCGTAAAACACCTTACCGGACTGAAACTGCTCCGGGCCCAGGCCCTACTCCTGAGCGGAGGGGATGTCAATACCGCCATAGGTGATGTTAATGATATCCGCGAAAGAGCCTACGGTAGCGATACCATGAATATCCCCCTCAATACCCCCCAGGCTACCGTGCTGGAAGCGGTTAAAAAAGAACGCCGACTCGAAATGTTGGGCGAAGGAGACCGCATTCAGCAGCTCAAACGGCGCGGCGCGCTGGAAGGAGAAAACATCCTTATCCGGGATCATCCCTGGAACTGTGACGGTATGATCCTCCAATTCCCCGCCACCGAACGCACAGAAGAATTTGAAATCAATCCCCAAGGAGGTTGTTAAATTTGAAAAAAACCAGTTCTATGATACGTAAATACGGATGGATAGCCGGCCTCTTGCTCTTGGCAGCGGCCTGCCGCCCCGAAATAAAAGGGGAACTCGGACCGCAATATGACCTCAGCAAAGGCCTTCAAGGAACCTGGAGCCTGAACGCCGTGGAGGTAGAAGACCGCTCTTTCCCCACTTTCACCACGCAGTCTTTCACCGATTACTTCCAGCAAAATGCCGTGTCCATCAGTTTCCAAACGGAAAGCCAAACCTACACCGTAACGGGCCCCGAAAAAGGCCACCCCTTCGGCAAGGGCGGTGACTTTGCTTTCGATGACCCGCAATACCCCAGCCAGATCATACTGTATCAGGATAAGGATACGGCCACCCTCCAGCTCGGTAATATGGTACGGGAAATAGACCCGGCCATGACGCTGCTCGATATGAAAAGTGCTTGCGGCGAAACCTACGCCCGCTATACCTACCAATTTGAACGCGTCCAAAATTAAAATCCTATGAAGTTCATTCCCCTTAGAAAAGCCCTGCTGGCCCTGGCATTAGCGCCCTTAGCTCTCCTCGCGCAAGTTTCGACTATTCCCGCCGAGGCCGATGAAATAGATCCCGATGGAACCCTCAAAATCCTGGTTAACGTCAACCAAATGGACAATAGTGAGGCCTTCGTGGCCAATCTCCAGGATTCGGTAGAGGCCGGGGCCGACCTCTACCTCTGGACCTGGCAGCCCGCGGAGCACCCCGAAGGCCATCCGCTGGTCAACGGAACCGGTGACCGCCCCTGGCAAAGCAGTAATGACTCCCTGAAAATGACCAAGGAGGGCAGCGGTGTATTCAGTTTCACGATGGTGCCTACCGCCTTCTATGAAGTTACCGCCCAGGAAGTGTATGACAATGACATCAGCTTCCTGGTTAAAACCAAAAACGGCGGCGGCTACGGCGATCCCGACGTCAAAAGCCCGGACCTCAGCGTGCTGGTAGACCCGCCCCTCCTGGAGCGCCGGCCCGCCTATCTTTTCCCCGGTACCTTTAAAGAAACCGACCTCGTCCAGCTCTACTACGACAATAACAAGGAGCAGAACCCCAGCATGCAAAATCTTAGCCCCAGTGAGGCCTATTTTTACGCAGAGGCTACCCTTTCGGATAGCACCGTAACCCGCATAGCCCGCAACTCTTTTAGCGTGGGCACCAAACCGGAACTTCAGCTTGAAGATGCCGGTGGGGGTATTTTCAAGAAATACTTCATCCCCCGGGAGTTCTTTGACGTACCGGCTGGGCTCAGCATTAAAAGCATCAAGTGCTACGTCCAAAAGAAGACCTACCTCAGCGGTCAGGACCGCATCAGCTATGACGTCACAGCAGATGTAGGCTGCCAGTAACGGCTCCCGTATTTTGAGCTTATAGAAGCCCGGCAGGGAATACCTCCCGCCGGGCTTTTTTAGGCCTCCCGGCCAAATGTGCCCTGCCCCGCTACCAGCGCTTCATCCCTTACCGGGAAAGGAGGCATTTCACCCTACCTTTGCCCCCCATGAATGCTTTTCGCCGCATAGCGCGCTACGTTTACCCCTATAAAAAATACATAGGGCTCAACATATTCTTTAACCTGCTGGCCACGCTTTTCTCCCTGGCCTCCATCGGCCTGGTGATCCCGGTACTGCGCATAATTTTTGACCGGACGGTGGTGCAGGACAGCCCACCGGAACTGGTCAATGGCGATATTTTGGGCTACGCCGAGTCCTTTCTCATGTACGAAATTGGAACCCGGATGGCCGCCACCGGACAAGAGCAAGCCCTGCTTTACGTCTGTTATTGGGTCGTGGGGGCTTTTTTCCTGAAAAACCTCTTCCGCTACGCCTCAACCTTTTTTATAGCGCCCCTGCGCAATGGGGTTACCCGTGACCTGCGCAACGAAATGCACAGCAAGGTGCTCGCCTTGCCCCTGGGCTATTTTTCCGAAAAGCGGAAAGGCGATGTTATTTCTCGCATGACGGCCGATCTAAAGGAAATCGAAAACAGCATCTTGGCCACAGTGGAGTCCCTCTTTCGGGAACCGGTTATGATCCTCGCCTCCCTGGCCGTACTCCTGGCCATGAATTACCGCCTTACCCTTTTTGTGCTGGTCCTTCTGCCCGTGGTGTCTATTCTGATCACCCGCATCGGCAAGAGCCTGAAGCGAGCCAGCACCCGTGCCCAGGGAATGGCCGGCCAAATCCTTTCTCAAATTGAAGAAGATATCGGCGGGCTGCGTGTGATCAAAGCTTTTAATGCCGAGGATCAAAAAAAAGCCGGCTACCACCAAAAAACACAGTCCTATTTTCAATTCATGAACCGCGTATTGCGCCGGCACGACCTGGCTTCTCCGGTGAGCGAGTTTCTGGGGGCCCTGGTCATGGCCGTGGTCATTTGGTACGGGGGTACCCTGGTGCTGGATTTGCCTTCCTTTACGGCCGAAAAGTTCATTGCCTACGTGCTCTTCTTCTACCAACTCATTCCACCGGCCAAAAACCTCTCTAAGGTCAATCACAAAATCCAGCGGGGCAACGCCTCCAGCGAGCGGGTCTTAGAAATCCTGGATGCCCACAACCCCATCAGCGATGCGCCGGATGCCCTGCCCAAAGATTCCTTTGAGGAGGCCCTCCAGTTTGATCAGGTCTCCTTTGGGTATGATCCGCATTCCTACGTGCTAAAGGAGGTGTCTTTACGGGTGGAAAAGGGGCGCACGGTGGCCCTGGTGGGCGAAAGCGGGGGTGGTAAGAGTACGCTTACCAACCTGGTGCCCCGTTTTTACGAAGCAGAACAGGGTATGGTGCGCCTGGATGGTATCGACCTGCGCCGGATTAAGCTGCAGGATTTGCGCCAGCTCCTGGGCATCGTGACCCAGGATACCATCCTTTTTAATGCTACGGTGGCGGAGAATATCGCCTTGGGCCAGCCGGAGGCCTCCGGGGAACAGATCGAAAACGCCGCCCGCATTGCCAACGCTCACCGGTTTATTACCCAGCTGGAAGAGGGCTACCATACCAATATAGGCGACGGGGGGAATAAGCTCAGCGGCGGGCAGCGGCAGCGCATCGTCCTCGCCCGGGCGATCCTCAACGACCCTGAGATTTTGTTGCTCGACGAGGCGACCAGCGCACTCGATACCGAGAGCGAATTCCGGGTGCAGCAGGCGCTCGCGGAAATCATGCACGGGCGCACTAGCGTGATAATCGCTCACCGGCTGTCGACGATCATCAACGCCGACTGCATCGCGGTGATGGACGACGGCCGGGTAATTGCAACTGGCACCCATCACGAGTTGCTCGAGGACTGCGCCTTGTATGCGCGGCTGGCGCGACTGCAGTTTCGCGACGAGGCGCATCACAAGCCTGATGTAGCGGCGATCGAGTAAGTGACCTGGCTGAATTGGTTGCGCTGACTCCCGCAGGCAGTGCCTGCCGCCAACAAAAACATGGCAACTGTGGGGTCCACGACGTTTGACAGCCATTGCCCACTGCCCGAACTCACCGGGCTCGCGTCGGCGGGTTTCGTCGGGGCAACGGCTGCTGCGGAACTCGACCTCGCGCTGCGCGCTCGGGATTCGAACAGTCCTCGCAGACTGCCCCGTTGCCCCGACGAAACCCAAGCGCCTCCTGATTGCGAGCCCGATGAGTTCGGGCAGTGGGCAATGGCAGGCGCTGACACTGGCACAAACACCGACACTGCACAGACACCGACATCACGCGATTCTCGACCATCCTTGCCATTAACAAAAAGCCCGCACAAGGCGGGCTTCTGGTCATGCGGCCATGTCAGAATGAACTCGGCTGCTGGCTTTACTTTTATTGCGTTGCCACGTGATGGGAATCGAATACGTCAAGCGGCTGCTCTTAAGCGCCTTCGAGCGATCCAACCCAATGCGCTCACAAGACCCAGCAGAGACCAGATAGGCAATGTCGGTACAGGAACACTTTCTCGGGCCACTTCAGGGCCCCCGAAACGCCCTTCAGCGCCAAAAGTGGGTATGTAAAACCCTACTTCATCATCAGGCCCCGCCGCAGCTTCTTTTGAGAGGAACGCAAAATTAGCCTTCGCGTCGGTGTCAGTGCGGCGAATCAATAGCGTAACGTCGCTCTCACCGATATTACTATTCATGTAGCTAACCAGGTTCGCGCTGCCGCAAAAAAACTCGTAAGACGGAGTTGCATCGCTGGGAGTATCACAAGTGGCCAGCAAAGTGGCGGCATCCGTATCGAATCCCCACGCATCTTGCCCCGTGTATCCGGTATCTATCGTCACGACATCTGAGTTTGCAGTCGCCCATGTAAGCGTCGACTCATCCCATGAAGTATTAGCGTTCAGCCCCCAAATTTCGAACTCATAAGGAGGCACATCCGCATTAGATATAGCCATGTTAAGACCGTCAGTCCTCTGAAAGGTCCCGTCCTCGCCACTGAGGTCAAACCGGAGAAATCCAATGCGGACATTAATGTTATTAATAGGATTATTCTTGATAATAACGGACCCGGCGCTGCCAGCATTTTTGCTACCTTCGTCAGCTTCAACAAAGGTATCCGCAACTACCGGAGACGGTCCCGCAGCGAGTGAGGCTTGCGCAAAAACCGCCGCCATACCGCAGAGAATGATCTTTGCTCTCATCATTATGGTTTCCTTAAACCGTTACGCTCAATTAAATGACATCGTCACTACTTTAAACACCTACAGCGACCCTCGACTGAATATTTAACCAATAAAAGGCAACCAAGCAAGCTCTTTACCACATCACGCAACGCTCAGCTGAACTCGCGAATCAGGTGACCAATGGTCTCCTTGGCATCGCCGAACAACATGCGGGTGTTCTCTTTGTAAAACAGCGGGTTTTCAATGCCCGCAAAGCCCGATGCCATGGAACGCTTCAAAACGAAGACCGTGCGCGCATCGGAGACATTGATCACCGGCATACCATAGATGGGCGAGGACTCGACCTCGCGCGCGGCCGGGTTCACTACGTCATTGGCACCGATCACGATCGCCACATCCACCGACGGCAAGCGCGGGTTGATGTCGTCCATTTCGAGCAGCTGGTCATAGGGCACATCGGCCTCTGCCAGCAGCACGTTCATGTGGCCGGG
>CAJXMS010000101.1 GCA_913056475.1 uncultured Bacteroidota bacterium | reverse complement strand
CACATCCGCACCTGCAAGCTCCACCTCAGCGAGGAAAATATCCGCGCCGTCAAGTTTCGCCCCTGCCTCGAATACCACATCGGCAACTGCAAAGCCCCCTGCGTAGACCTCCAAACCGAGCAGGATTACAACAAAGACATCGAAGCCGCTCGTAACCTCATTAAGGGCAATCTCAACGCCGTAAAGCGCCACCTCCAGCAGGAAATGCAAGCTGCCGCCCAGGACCTCCGCTTCGAAGATGCCCAGAAAATCAAAGAACGCTACCAGGCCATAGACCGCTACCAGGCCAAAAGCACCGTCGTAAACCCCAGCATTACCAACGTAGACATCTACAGCATCCACACCGATGCCGAGTATGGTTACGTCAATTTCCTGAAAATAATCGACGGCCGGGTCTTGCAGTCTCATACCCTGGAGCTCAAGAAAAAGCTCGACGAAAGCCCCGAAGAGCTCCTCGCCCTGGCCATCCCCGAGCTCCGCCAGCGCTTTCAGAGCGATGCCCGCACCCTTTACCTCTCCCACGAAGTGGATCTGGAAATCCCCGGCGTAGAAATGCATCTGCCCCAGCGCGGCGACAAGAAGCACCTCGTAGAGCTTAGCCTCAAAAACGGCCGCTACTACCGCATGGAAAAGCTCAAAAACATCGAGATCGTAGACCCCGACCGCCACGTGAAGCGCCTCATGGCCCAGATGCAAAAAGACCTCCGCCTCCACGAAGAGCCCCGCCACATCGAGTGCTTTGACAATAGCAACATCCAGGGCACCCACCCCGTAAGCGCCTGCGTGGTATTCAAAGACGGCAAGCCCAGTAAAAAGGACTACCGCCACTTCAATATCCAATCCGTGGAAGGCCCCGACGACTACGCCAGCATGACCGAGGCCGTCCACCGCCGCTACCGGCGCCTCCTCGACGAGGACGCCCCCCTCCCCCAGCTCATCGTCATCGACGGCGGCAAAGGCCAGCTCGGCGCCGCCCTCGAAGCCCTGGAAACCCTCGGCCTGCGCGGCCGCATCGCCATCCTCGGCATCGCCAAGCGGCTGGAAGAGCTTTATTTCCCCGGCGATCCCTACCCCCTCCACCTCGACAAGCGCTCCGAAACCCTCAAAATAATCCAGCGCCTCCGGGACGAAGCCCACCGCTTCGGCATCACCCACCACCGCAAACGCCGCTCCAAAGGCACCATCCGCAGCGAGCTGGAAGAAATACCCGGCATAGGCCCCAAAACCATCCAGGAGCTGCTCGGCGCCTTCAAAAGCGTCAAACGCATTCGCCAGGCCAGCGAACCCGACCTCAGCGCCGTAGTAGGTAGCAAGCGCGCCCGCCTCATCCGGGCCTACTTTCACCAAAGCCCCACCACCTGATGCCCCGCCGCCTCCTCCTGTTTACCCTGCTTTTGACCACCTTCTTGCCGGCCTTCGGCCAAATGTTGCCTACGCCGCCGGAAAAAAACCCACCCGATAGCACGGCCAAGCGCGACCTTAAAATCGGCCTCGTCCTCAGCGGGGGCGGAGCCAAATGCCTTTCCCAGATCGGGGCCCTCAAAGTGATCGAAGAAGCCGGTGTGCAGATCGATTACATCGGCGGCACCAGCATGGGCGCCATCATCGGCGCTATGTACGCCCTGGGCTTCCCCGTCAGCGAAATCGAGCGCTACCTCCTGCAAGTTAATTGGAACGCGCTACTCAATAACGAGATCCCGCACAACCGGCTCAGCTTCCTGGACCGCCCCAAAGCGGCCCGCTATGCCTTTACCCTCCCTATCGAAGCGGGTAAACCCCGCCTCCCCCGCGGACTTAACGAGGCCCAGTACATCCTTAAAGAACTTAGCTTCCTCACCCAGCAGAGCTACCGCTATTCCCGTTTTTCAGACTTTCCCATCCCCTTTCTTTGTATGGCCACCAATCTGGAAACAGGCCAGGGCCGTGTTTTTGAAAAAGGTAGTCTGCTGAAAGCCCTCCGGGCCAGTGCTTCCTTTCCTTCCCTCTTCGTTCCCTTCCCCATCGATGACACCCTTTACGTAGACGGCGGCGTGGTCAATAACTACCCCCTGGAACCCCTCCAGGAAAAAGACCTCGACTACCTCATCGGCATCGACGTACAAGATTACCTCCACCGCCGGCAAGATCTGCGTTCCGTACTTGAGGTTCTGGAGCAAATCTCCACGCTGGTCAATACCCGTCAGCAATCCTACGATGAAGGTCAAACCGACCTGCTCATTGAGCCCGCTTTAGCCGGGCATAGCATTACGGACTTCTCCCACATGGATTCCACCGTGGCCGCCGGCGAACGCGCCGCGCGCCGCCACTGGCAAGCCCTCCGGGCCCTGGCCCAGCGCGATCAGCCCGCTCCAGATTCCTCCGCCATTCAACTGCCGCTTACCCGCATACGCGTGGAAGACATTGCCCTCCACGGCCATAAGGCAATAGACGAACGCTTTCTCCTGGGGAAAATCGGCCTGGATACAGGCACTACCTACAGCACAGATCGTCTGGCCACCGTCCTGGACTTGCTCTATGGCACCCATTACTTCGAAAACGTATACTATACCTTAGAACCCTTACGGGAAGGGCACCGGCTTCACTTTCACTTTCGGGAAAAAGAACACCTCAACACCCTTAGCCTGGGCGTACAGTACAATACCGACTTTAAGGCCGCGGCCTTACTCAACTACACCCACCGGGGCCTGCTTTTCCGGCACGATCAATTAAACCTCGACGCCGCCATCGGGGAAAACCCGCGCCTCCGCCTTAACTACTTCCTGGACCGGGGCTACATCCCCACCTTGGGCCTCAAATTTCGCGGCGACCAGTTTGATTTCCGCACTTACCAGCAGGGCCGCTTCACCGATCAGCTCCGGTACCGCGATTATTCCCTCTCCCTGTTTCTGCAGTCCACCATCGCTCACTCCTACGCCCTGGGCGGCGGTATCCAGCTGGAAAACAGCCAGATCAACAGCCTATTTGGCAGCGAGCCCCTACAGGATTTTGACCGCAGCTTTATCAACTACTACGGCTTCCTCGATTTCAATTCTCTGGACGATCCCTACTTTCCCCGCGATGGCTTCCACCTGGAGGCCAGTTACCGCCTCCTGGCGGAACGCATAGGACTGGAAACTTTTCGGGAACCTACCTCCGTGCTGGACCTCCAGTATCGCGAAACCTTGCCCTTAGGCGCTCATATCACCCTGCTACCCCAGGTCCGCAGCGCCATTACCATTGGTCCTACCCCGCTCTTTCCCTACCAAATTCATCTGGGCAGTATGGGCCAGGATTATATCAACTACATCTACCCCTTTGCCGGCTACCGCTTCATGGAATTGTCGGGGCGCAATCTTATCATGGCCGGCCTGGAAGCGCAAGTAAAACTGAGCAATAACCACTACTTACACCTCCGGGGCAATGCCGCCCGGCTGGAGGCTACCTTTGACGACCTGCTCAGCACCGAAACGCTCCTGGATGGCTACGCCCTGGGCTACAGTTTCCGCAGCCCGCTGGGCCCCCTAAGCCTTTACCTGGCCAGTAGTAGCCAGCACAAATCCCTTTACAGCTATATCAATCTCGGTTTTTGGTTTTAAAGTCCACCCCAATAGCTTGGTTCGTTTTTTGTAACTTAGAAATTCTCTTCAACTAAAACATTACCCCGTGGCCCAAAATATCTGGTACTTCGAAAACGTCAATCTTTTCAACGTTATGTGCCCCAATAAAACGCCTCAGCACGGCCAAACCGACGGGCATTTTAAAGAATACGAAAAGGGAGAAACCATCTATTTTACGGGTGATAAAGCCCGCACCATGTACCTCATCGTAAAGGGCAAAGTGCGCATTCTTAACTACACCGAGCAAGGTGATGAAGTGGTCAAGGCCATTCTGGGCCGCGGCGAGATGTTTGGCGAATTGGCCCTGCTGGGCGAGCAAGAGCGCAGCGAAGTGGCGGAAGCCATGGATAGCCATACCACCATTTGTCCCGTCACCGTGGAGCAGGCGCATGAGCTCATGAAGGACGATAAAGATTTTACCCTGAGCGTGTATAAATGGCTGGGCCTCCGTATGCGCAAAATGGAACGCCGCCTGGACAACCTGGTCTTTAAGGACGTCCGCCAGCGGCTGATCGACTTCATTCACGACCTGGCAGTGGAAAAAGGTCAAAAGCAAGAAGATGGTAGCATCCACATCGAGCATTTTTATACCCATAAGAATATCGCTCACCTCATCGGCACCAGCCGGCAAACGGTAACCACTACCCTCAACGAACTCCGGCAAGAAGGCCTGCTGGATTTTGACCGCCGCCATCTTTACATAAAAGACAGCAGTGCTTTTTAAAGCCCCGTAGTTTGGACCGCCAGCCTAAACAAAGGGGTAGGGATAGCCCAGCCATCATGCAGTAAAACTTCCGGCTTATGAACTCTGGGCCTTCACCCTAATAGGAATCCCCAGCGCCGAGCAAACGGACTTTCCTAAAAGCGCGGGCTGGCCCTGTGAAGGGCATGACGGTAGGCCTTTCAGCGGATACCAGTGGGGCCAAGTATGGAGCTTCAAGAAGCCGGTTCCCGTTGGTTTACGGCGGTGTAAGGCCGGGGGGGCGCCCCATCTTGGTCTTGCCAGAGGCGTAGCTCCTGCCCATCAAAAACCGCGTAAGTGAAATACTGGATCCAATCTCCCAGGTTAAGATAGCGCGCGCCCGATTTTTCCAGCTCTATGTCCAGGGGTAAGTGCCGGTGGCCAAAGAGAAAGTAATCTACCGCCTGATGGCGCAGGACATCTCGGCAATAGTGCACCAGCCACTCCGCCTCTTCTCCGTGGAAAATAGCGTCGTTGCCGCCTGTTTGGGCCCGGCTACGGCGCGAGAAAAAATCGGCCAGGCCTATCCCGAAGTTGGGATGCAAGCGCGCGAAAGACCATTGCAAAAAGGGATTGGCAAACACGCGCTTGATGAATTTATAACCGTGATCGCCGGGGCCTAGTCCATCGCCATGCCCGATGTGAAAGCGGCGGCCATTCCAGCTCCATTCCCGGGGTTCCCGGTGGAGCTGCACGCCCGTTTCCCGCGGGAGGTAGTCGAATATCCACATATCGTGATTGCCGGTAAAGAGATGGACGGGCAGGCCACTATCGGTGAGCTCTGCCAGCTTGCCCAGCACCCTTACGTGGCCGCGGGGCACCGCATGCCGGTACTCAAACCAAAAATCAAAAAGATCGCCTACGATAAAGAGGGCGGCCGCATCGGTTCGAATTTGTTCCAGCCAGCGCACAAAGCGCTTTTCCCGGAGCAGGCTCTCCGCCTGGTTCGGTGCGCCCAGGTGGAGGTCTGAAACGAAATAGATCTTCTTCCCGGCAGGCAATTCCATGCGGCAAAAATAGCGGAAACCGCGGCTTAGGACTGGGGGCGCTTAATAGAACAGCCTATTTCGCGCGTATCGGCCCGTTCTATGGCTTCTCCCGCCACCATTTGCTGCAGCGCCTGCATCAAATAAGGCTGGCGGGCGGTTTTATCCTTGTTTTCAAACTTATCATTGATGGCCCCGCGATATACCAGCTTACCCGCCTGATCAAAGAGGAACACGTGGGGGGTCGTTTTGGCGCCGAAGGCATTGGCCAGCTCGCTATGCTTATCGAGCAGATAAGGCATCTGGTACCCCGCCTCCGCGGCGTGTTCCTTCATGGCGGCCATGCTGTCTTCGCCGGGGCGCTTGCCGGCGTTGCTATTGACCAGCGCCATGCCTACTTCACTTTCCCGGGCAAAGTCGCTCAGCGGGCCGTAGGTCTCCTCCCAGGCCCGTACAAAGGGGCAGGTATTGCAGGAAAAAATAAGCAGCAGGCCCTGGTCCTCTTGTAGGTCTTGTAAGGCATAGCTTTCGCCATCGGTGGCCGGCATGCGTCGCTCGGCCAGGGGGATGCGGGCCCCCAGAGGGAGCATATCTTCGGGCGGGAATTGGAAACTGCTCAGGAACAAAAGTGCCGTCAGGAGCGCCCCACTGGGAAGTCTTAGTGGCTTCATATAGTCATCATTTGAGATGAAAGATAGGGATTCCGGCGCAATTCACATTTGGCCGCCAGGCCGAAGAGACCCGGCAAAACCAGGCGCCTACAGGCGCACCCGGATGCCGGGGCCTACCAGGAAAAAGCCCTTTTTCTGCTTAAGTAAGTAGCCGTATCCGAGGTAGATGGGGAAGCTGAGCTTATTGCGACTACTGGTGGGGTACACGCTGCCCAGGAGCACCAGGCCTACGTCGCGGTTGGGGGTATTTTCGGAAAAATTGAAGGCATCCAGGGCGATGAAACCCGCGCCCAGCTTGAAGGGGCGAAACTCCCCGGGCCGCTTGGGGTGGTAAAAGCTAAACTGAGAGAGCATGGCAAAACTGATACCGGTGAAGTTGGAAAAATCGTTTTGGCCCTCCTTGAGAATGAGCAGCCCGGCGGGAAAGGACACGTCGATGTCAAAGTGGAGGCGGCGCTGGAGGACCACTTTGAGGCGTTTTTGGTAGGGTTCCTGCCCGGGATAGGCCTCTGCGCGGTGTTTTACCACCAGCTCTATGCTGGACCACGGGGGGAGGTTGTAGGTTTTGCGAGAGAGGAAATCATTGAGGTTGAGATCTTCGGTACGGCATTTTTCAGTGGCGTAGAAATGGTGGCGGGGGGAGGTGCGGCCCGGGCATACATTGACCTTATCCCAGCGGTAAAGCTCGATGAGACTGCCTTCGCGGTCGCGCACATAGGCCTCGATGGTGAGCTCCTGGCGGCCGTACATATCGTCGGGGCGGTCTATGCGCTCGGGGCGGAAATCGATGACCAGGTCGGACAGGGTTTCGTCGTAATAAATGGGGCGCTGCTGCTGGGCGAGGGGGTAGCGACGCAGGCCCAGGCGCAGCTGAATAAAGTTGAACGGCCGCGGACGGTGATGCTCGGCTACCCGGAGGTACTTCCCGGTGGGCTGGCCGTCATGGTATAAAGCCAGGCGGCGCTGCTGCACGTCCATGGGCACCCGGATGGTCATGTAGGCTTCCCGGGGGGTATTGGGCAGTGTATCATCTTCCAGCAGTGGGGCGCCGTAAACGCTAAATTGGCCCCGGTTCATGGCCTTGCCCTTTAGGCGCACCTGGACGGTTTCGCCCGGGTATACCGTCTGGCCCTGCTGCCAGCCTTCTCCCTGGCGCTGAAGGGCTACGCTGGCTACTTCCGTTTCCGGGCGAATGCTGAGGTTGGTTACGAAGCGGGCTTTGTCGGCTGTTTTCAAGTAGAGGTAACCAGCCGAGGCCTTGTGCAGGGCATAGGGGCGCAGCTCCGCCAGGACCCGGTTATTGCTGAGCTCCGCTTTGGTATACAGCTCTGCCACCAGGGGGCCGCCCGGTTTTTCCTGCGCTTCCAGGCGATAGGTGCGGTTCATCTGCAGGCGGCGGTGGCCTTCTATTTGGATTTCTACCGGGCGCTCCTGGCCTCGGCGCAGGGTTACTTCCGGGCGCTTAATATCCAGGAAAGCCAGGCGACTGGCTTCCACGCTAAAGGTGTGCTTCAGCGTATCGGTACGGTAGTGCCAGGCCTCCTTCACCAGGCGGGGCTGCCGCAGGGGCAGCGCCAGGCGCAGCGTATGGGTACCTGCTCGGGTGGGAATTACCTGTAGTTTTATCTGCCCGTCCTGGCGGCTCAGCCGGTATTCCAGGGCGCCTTGTTTTTGCCAAAACGCGGAGGGCAGCACATTAGCGGTCCGATTGCAGAGAAGATTTACCTTCTTTTCCTCGCCCACGTACCAGCTTCCCCAGCGGCGGGGCCCCGCCAGGCGGGTGTTGGTATAGGGCTGCAGCGGCAGGGGCACCTGCG
>CAJXMS010000100.1 GCA_913056475.1 uncultured Bacteroidota bacterium | reverse complement strand
GCCCTTCCTCATTCAGCCCCGAAAAAAGAAAGTAGCAGCGCTTATCCACTTCTACCATAAAGGCTCCGGCCAGGAGCATATTGGGCCCCCCGTACACGGTATAGAGTTGGCCTTTGTTTTGGTGCAGCATTTTATACATCAGCTGCTTGATATTGCGGTAAAAGGGCTCTTTAAGCTGGAGCTCTTGCCCCTTATTTTCCTCAAAAAGTTTGAGCAGTACTTCCGGGCCATCGTGCTCAAAGAGGGTTAACTTTTCTTTTTCTAATTTACGTATTTTCCTTTTAAGATTGGTGGTATAGCCCTCATAGATTTCGCGGTAGGGACGCTTGAGGTCGAGGACCAGGTTACAGCGCAGCTGGAAGTGAAAGGCGCGGGGATTGGGCTCCGGCAACTGGTGCGCGTAATTCAAATTGAGGTCGGCGTAATACACCTGATCGCGGAGCACCTGATAAAAGGCCTGGTACTGCTCAGGAGAAAGGGCTTTTTTACTGAAAATGCCCAGCTGCTGAACGCCGTAAGGCACGTAGTAATAAGTGATACCCCACTTATGCGCCCGGGGAAGAGGCCATACGGCATCATAATCATCCAGAACCAGCGCATCCCACTGCTCGCATACGGTATTAAGATACCAGGAATAGCCATAAAGCACCTGTGGCCGGTGGCGCTGTACGCAGGCGTCGTACTTTTGTAAATCTATATAGGTATGGCGCAGATATCGAATCATAATGGGCTGGCACTTTTAACCATTTTCTCAAACACTTGGTTCCATCCACGCCATTCGTTGTCTTTTTCGCTGAAAATGCGATTGTGCCATACGGGAATGAATTCGCCCCCGTATTTACGGTAAGTGCGGATGTACGTTTCTATTTCTTCCCAGGCCTCTTCCGGATCCATGCCCTGGCCATAAATATAAGTACCGTCCATAAAGGGAAAAGGATGGACCACCAGGGGGGTTTCTATTTCCTGCTCCAGGTCGTAAAAGCGAAAGGGGGTACAAATACCTGCCCGAAAGCCACTGTGGGTGCTAAAGCCCATGGAATAATCGTGCTCTATTTCCAGCTCTAAAAGATGGCGGTAGGTGATGGGAAAACTCATACGGAGAAAATGCTGCCGGCTGCGGGTTACGTCTTTGCGCAGCACTCGTTCCAGGCTCAGAAGTTCTTCCTCCATGAGCTCGGCCCGCTGGTAACTACGGTAGGAGGGGTGGATGCCTACCTCCGAAAAATCGGCAATACCCTTTATATAACTGTGTAAGCGGCTGCTGTAGCGGGTTAGGCTCCGGTCGTACTGCCCCAGGCGAGTAAAAAGCACGAAAAAGATACTTTTAAATCCGTACTGATCCTGAAGCCCTTGGACGTAGTCAAAGGTTTCATACGGATCGGCACGGCGGCCGGTAAGGCTCAGGGTCCTTTGCCACATTTCGTTAAAATTCAATTGCACCAGATCCCGGGCATAGCTGCCCAAAATCCGGAAAATCCCTTTGCCCAGATAGGCGGCCGCGTTATCTATATCTACCGAGTTTACGAAGCGGTACTGGGGTTTTTTAAATTGGAGCTGGGGGTGGCTTTCCTGGAGGAGTTCTTGCAGCCATTCCGCATAAGCATTTACGACCGGCAGATGGAGCCCCCCGAGCTTAAAAAGTAGGCTTTCTTCGGCGGGAAAGCGGTGGTGCTCGTCGGCTATAAAGGGGATGTATTCCTCATAGCGGCTTACCAAATAGAAGGCCGCCGCCAGCGGGTCAAAGGGAAGCTGGGAGGCTTTCCCGGTGAGGAAGAAAATGGGCACGCCCCGGTGGGTAGAAGTCTTGAAGCGCTGCTCGAAAATATCGGTCTCAAAGAGCAACTTGGCCGCCTGCAGGTAAATGCCAGACTGTAGGGGAATGCGCGAGTAGTTGATCTTGGCGCTGTGGGTTTGCAGGTAGGTTTCCTGATCAGTAGTGAAGCGCAGGGGCAGGCCCAGCAGATCCTCAAAGATAAGCCGTGCGGTGTAGCGCAACCGGGGGGTAAGCTTTTCAGCGTAGAGCAATAGCATTCGGGCAAATATAGTTTCTCCCCGGGCTATTTTCCCGGGATGGTAGCGCTAAATCTAAAAGACGAGTAGGCTATTTGGCCGGGTAGCACATTTGGCCTCCCGGCCAAATGTAATAGAAGGCCGCCGGCAGGCGCCATCAGGGCCATTCAAAATAGGTCACCACGGGATAGTGATCGGAGAGGGGTTCCTTGATAATTTGGTAGCGGGTGGCGTTAAGCGTGGCACTATGGAGGAAATGATCGATACGCAAGGGGAGCCACCAGCGATGATAGGTGCTGGCCCAGCCACTACCCGCGCTGCGGTAGGCATCTTCCAGCTCCAGCGTAAGGCGGTGATAAGCATAACTATGCGGGGTGGCATTGAGATCGCCGCTCATCAGTACCGGGTGAGGGCTCTGATCTATGCGGGCTTCTAAGCTGCGCGCCTGGGGAGCGCGGCGCTTAAAACCGGTCTGGAGGCGGGCCGAGAGCAGTCTAACATTTTTCATGAATTGCGCCTGATCACGGGCAGGGGGCGTCTCTATGCCTTGATAGTTTGATTTTTCCAGATGGAAAGAGGCCAGATGAACATTAAAAAGACGCAATTTTTTGCCGCGCCAGGTAATGTCCGCCTGGAGTACGTTTTGGCGGTGGATGCTGTCTTCCAGGTTAAGGGTCAGCTCGGCGGTATTTTCCAGCGGAAATTTGCTAAAGATCACTAAGCCGCGTTTGTTTTTTTGTCCCGGTCCGCTGTAGTGGTAAGGGAAGGGCCACTCTTCCAAATCGGCCAGGGGATCAAATTCCTGAACGAATAGCAGGTCGGGATCTTCCCGCTTTATCAGGGTGGTGATGTCTGCGGGTAAGTTTTGATTTTTAATCCACTGGTACTTGTTGAAGGAGCGCACATTAAAGGTCATCGCCTTAAGGACGGCATCGGGCTCATTGATTTTGGTAATGCCTTCTAGCTGGTAAAAGCGCATGATGTGGAGATATCCGAGGCCCAATATGAGCAGGGAAAGAAGGATGCGGCGCTGGAAGCGCAAAAGCCAATAAAGGATAAACAAGGCATTAAGGCCCAAAAGAATGGGGTAGGCCAGGGCAAGGAAAGCCGGTACGGTAGTGAGTTTGGGCGGTACGTAGTAGGCTGCATAAGCACCCAGAGTAGCCAGCGCGATGAGGATATTAAAGAAGTAAAACAGACCGTCCCACCAGGGACGTTTGCGGCTGGTCATTGCTCTTTGCCAATTTTAAAAAGCTGGTCTTTTTCCTCTTTCGTAAGGCTATCGTAGCCGCTACGACTTATTTTATCGAGGATTTCGTCCATCTTTTTTTGGCTGGTAGCCGCGTTGGCGCTACGCCCCCTGGAAGCCTTACTGGCGGTTTCCTTCTTGTGCACGGTTTTGAGCTTTGGCGAGGCCGAAAAGAGGTCGAAAAAGCGGTCGAGCAATTGACTGAAACCTTCCGTAAGATCCCTGCCGCGCCGGTAATAGCTGGCCATAAAATAGCCAAAGGCAGCGCCCCCCAGATGGGCAATGCGACCGCCGGCATTGGTACCTTCCCCAAGACCGATCAGATCCAGCAAAACAAAACCGGCCGCTATGCCCCAAAGCGGTACCGTAACCACGAAGAAAAGCCTGACCGGAAAACGAGGCTGGTAAGTAGCAATGGCTATAATAATGGCCATAACGCCCGCAGAAGCCCCGCGATTATTGCTGATGGCCACAGCCTGACTAAAGGCGGGGAAGATATTGTAGAAAAGGACGTACAAGAGCCCGCCGATAAGCCCTCCGATCAAAAAAGTACTCAATAAGCGCTTCCCCCCGAAGTACTCCATGAAGAGCCGGCCCCCGAAATAGAGCCAGAGTAGATTAAAAAAGATGTGAAAGAAACCTTGGTGGAGAAACATGTAGGTAACCAATGTCCAGGGCCGGGTGGCCAGTTTCATTAGGTCACTGGGCAGGGCCGTAAAGTCGATGAAAAACTCCGCTATGCCGGTTTGGGTCAGGGTGGAGATGATCCGCAGTAGGATGTAAAACAGAAAGACGGCCCCCTGGACCAGGATGAGCCGGGTGAGCAGGTCGCCCTGCTGAAAGTGTCTTTTAATATCGTCGCCTATACCGGGCATATACGTCTATTGATAAAGGGATCCATGACGGCGCCAATAACGGATGAGCAAATATCCGAAAAGCATACCACCTACGTGGGCAAAGTGAGCCACGTTACTTCCTTGATTGTTCATTACTCCACTAAACAATTCTAGCGCGCCATAGATCGCAACAAAATATTTGGCCTTCACGGGCAGGGCAAAATAGATGTAGATATACTGATTGGGGAAGGTCATACCAAAAGCCAGCAGAATCCCAAAAACAGCTCCGGAAGCCCCTACCGTAGGCGTGTTGAGTAGAAGGTTGGCCTGGGCCATATTGGGATTGGTATAATTACGGCCGTTTTGGAGAATTTGCGCCCCTTCATTCATCAGTGTCCTCATTTGGGAACTATTGAGCTGATCCAGCACCCCGCTGAGCTCCCAGTAACTGACCCCTAAATGAAGGGCGGCCGCCCCCAGGCCCGTAATCAAATAGTAGATGAGAAATCGCTTACTTCCCCAGAGGTTTTCGAGGGTGTAGCCAAACATCCACAGGGCGAACATATTAAAGAAAATATGGGTAAGCCCCCCGTGCATGAACATATGCGATACAATTTGATAAGGTTCAAATTGGGAAGACATGGGCTGGTAAAGCCCCAGCGACCGCACCAGATCGAGACCAAAGGAGCTCCCCAGGGCAAAGGTGGCCACGAAGAAAAGTCCATTGATAATCAACAGGTTCTTGATTACTTCTGGAAGGAGGCTAAATTTTTGGGGGCGTTGGTACATGGGGCGAAATTAGGGGGGCTAAAAGTATTTGTCGATATCCTGAGCGCGAAAATGGGTTGTTACGGCCTGGCCAAAAATACCCACGGCAGGTTCCTGGCAGGCAAAAAGCTGTTCTACCAAGCCTGCCATACGCACCTGGTCAATTACCGTTCCGCTTCGCAGGGCTGCCACTTTGGCCAGTTGCCGCGCCATATCGTCTAGCATATCGCGCTGACCCTGGGCTTTGTTTTCCTTCTCATTTTCCAGGATCTGATCCAATGCCGCCTGCGGGTCGGTTTTTTCCAGGTGGAGCGGTAAGCCCTGTACGATCAATTGATTATTGCCAAAGTCATCCAAATCAAAGCCCAGCGCCCGCAGGGTAGGAAACAATTCCCGAATGAGGGCAAAATCGCCCTGACTGTATTGAAGCTGGGCAGGAAAAAGCAGTTGCTGACTGGGTACAGCTCCTCCCTGGGCATCTCCGCGGAGCTGCTCGTAAAGAATCCTTTCGTGGGCCCGCTGTTGATGGATCAAAAGCAAGCCTCCGGAGTGATAGGTAGCTATATACTTGCGAGCGATTTGTAAATAAGGCCTTTTTTCCGGGACCTGGTTTTCGTCCAACAGTTCGGTTTGCTGTTGCTTCTGGTCTGGTACTTCGGGCAGCTGGTTGAGCAGGCTTTCCCATTCCTGGCTCTGTTTACTGGTGGGAGGGGTGGGCGCCCGATCACCGGGGGCTCCTTTGGGGCCAGAATGGGCCTGGTCAAAGGGATTGAAATGCGGGTTAACATGGACGCCGGGCGGCGGTACGGAACCGCTGGGCCGGGGCGGGGTGAATTGCTGTTCCGTTTCAAAGTCCAGGCTGGGGCTAATGTTGTGCTGCCCCAGGGCATGTTTGACGGCCGTTTGAACAATGGTATGAATGGCTTTATCGTCTTCAAATTTCACCTCTGTTTTGGTAGGGTGGATATTCACATCGATTCTTTGCGGATCTAGTTCCAGGAAAAGGAAGTAGCTGGGATGCGTATCCGCCGGCAGCAAGCCTTCAAAGGCTCGGCAAACCGCGCGGTGCAAGTAACCACTGCGAATAAAGCGATGATTGGCAAAGAAGAATTGTTCTCCCCGGGTTTTGCGGGCATATTCGGGCTTACCGATGAAGCCGGAAAGCTGGAGTAGGGGGGTGCTTTCTTCTACCGGAACCAGGCGTTCGTTAAATTTTTTTCCGAATATACCCACGATTCGCTGGCGAAGATTTTGGCTGGGTAGCTCAAAAAGGTTGCTACCATTGTGCTCCATGTTCATCTGCACCTTAGGATGGGCCAGCGCTACGCGTTCAAATTCGTCGATGATGTGGCGTAACTCTACATTGTCACTTTTGAGAAAATTCCGCCGGGCCGGAATGTTATAGAAGAGATTATGCACTTCGATGCGGGTGCCGGCAGGGGTGTTGCAAAACTCTTGACGGGTTACTTTGCCCCCCTCTACCCGGAGGCAGGTACCCAGGTCTTGGCTTTGGGGCCGGCTTTTGAGCTCTACCTGGGCCACGGCAGCGATGCTGGCCAAAGCTTCCCCCCGAAAACCTTTGGTGAGGATGGCAAAGATGTCTTCTGCCCGGCTTATTTTGCTGGTCGCATGCCGCTCAAAAGCCATCCGGGCGTCGGTTTCGCTTAGGCCAGTGCCGTTGTCTACTACCTGGATGCGGCTTTTACCAGCTTCTTCTACCGTAAGTTGAATTTTGGTGGCCTGCGCATCGATGCTGTTTTCCAAAAGCTCTTTTACCGCAGAGGCGGGACGCTGGACTACCTCACCGGCGGCAATTTGATTGGCTACATTGTCGGGTAAAAGCCGAATGACATCTGCCATTAGGTAATCAGATAGTAAGAGATGAAAAGCAATAAAATGATAATGAGCAGCAGGGTTCGGTTGCTATGTTTGACCTCGCTGCGGCGGCGGTTGGCAAACATGCCTTCCAGTCGTTCCCGGCGCATCTTCCGCTCTACATAGCCGTTTTCCTGGCGTATTTCCGCCTCTTTTTGATATTGTTTCCGCAATTTATCCAGGCGCTCCTTGCGCTCATCGTAATAGCGCGGCCTGAATTGAAAACCCGTGGGCCGGTTTTGCTTAAATACGGTAGGCAGGCGGGGTGGTTTCATTGCGCGGTATCTGAAAGAGAATCTTTAGAATGAGGCATTCTGTTTAAGGGGGAAAGCTTTGATTTTGTTTTGGGCTTTAAACTTTCCTGCAAGGCATAATGTCCTTCTTTTGGTATTTTTAGCTGGTAGGTTTTTCCGGCTTTTTCGGGTAGATAAGCCTGGCGAAGCCAGGGGTTGTGGAATTTTAAGATGCGGTAGTTAATCCCTTGCTCTCGAGCCCATTGGCCCAGGTTATTGATGCCGGTATCTACAGCAAGGGTACGCGTAGGGATGGGATGGTAGCGCTCCGGGGGCTTGATCTGGAAGCCATAACCGTCCGGGTCACTCATTATTTCCCGGATGGCCAGCAGGCGGTAAAGGTAGCGGGCGGTTTCAGGGTTGAGGCGCAGGTCGTAAAAATTACGAGCCTGTTGCCTTTCCAATTGCTTTTGAATACCATTGATTCCACGGTTATAAGAAGCTGCCGCCAGCGTCCAGGAGCCGAGCTCTTCTCGTGCATCTTTCAGATAACGGCAGGCGGCGTGGGTGGCCTTTTCCAAATGATAGCGCTCATCCACCGCCTCGTTTATTTCCAGTCCGTATTCGCGTCCGGTACCTTTTAAAAATTGCCAAAAACTAACCGCTCCCGCGGGGGATACTACGTGGGTAAAACCACTTTCTATTAAGGGGATATACTTGAAGTCTTCGGGAAGGCCATGCTCCTTAAGGATGGGCTCTACCACCGGGAAATAGCGGCCTGAGCGCTTAAGAAAAAGCAGCATATTGCTTTGCCAATAGGTATTGACCAGCAGCTCGCGATCATAGGATTGGCGCACCTGGGGGTCTTTAATAGGAACCGGTTCACCGGCAAAAGAAAGCGTTTCCGGCAGGGG
>CAJXMS010000099.1 GCA_913056475.1 uncultured Bacteroidota bacterium | reverse complement strand
AGGTGAGAGAGCGCGGCGCCTTTTATTACTGCGTAGCCGATACCAGCCGGGGGCGCTGCATTAGCAATCTTACCACGGGGGTTAAAGTGAAAGTTTATAACGGCGCCGATAAGCTGATCTGGGAAGGAAAGGCCACCGGCCGTACCCGGGGCCTGGTGATCCCCCAAAAATTGCCCCAGGCCCGCTACATGACGGTGGAAGCTTTTCGCAGCTACGTGATCAATAAATCTACCGGAACGCATATCCATCAATCTGAACCGATCCGCATAAAACACCCACTCCAGTGAGCACTACCCAAGATATCAAACAGCGCTTTGGCATTATAGGCACCTCCGAGGGGCTGGAGCGGGCCCTCCAAAAGGCATTGCAGGTGGCCGGAACCGACATTTCCGTGCTGGTGTCCGGCGAAAGTGGCGTGGGCAAAGAGGCCATTCCCCGCATTATTCACTCCCAAAGCCACCGCAAACACAACAAGTACATCGCGGTAAACTGCGGCGCTATCCCGGAGGGCACCATCGATAGTGAGCTGTTTGGCCACGAAAAAGGTTCTTTTACCGGCGCTACCGGCGCCCGTAAGGGCTACTTCGAGGAGGCAGACGGCGGCACCATTTTTCTCGATGAGGTGGGCGAGCTGCCCCTGGCTACTCAGGTGCGCCTGCTCCGGGTGCTCGAAACGGGCGAGTTTATCAAAGTGGGCTCTTCCCGCAGCCTGAAAACCGATGTGCGCATCTGTGCCGCTACCAATGTAAATCTCCTCGAAGCTATCCAAAAGGGTAAGTTCCGGGAAGACCTCTATTACCGTCTCAACACGGTAGAAATACCTCTTTTGCCTCTGCGAGAACACAAAGAAGATATTCACTGGCTATTTCGGAAGTTTGCCGCAGATTTTGCCGATAAGTACCGCGTGCCCCCCATCCGGCTGAGCGAAGAGGCGGTGGAGCTCCTCAAACGTTACCACTGGCCCGTGCATATCCTCCAGCTCCGCAACCTGGCCGAGCAGCTCTCCGTGATCGAACACGAAAAGGCCATCGAAGCCGACACCCTCATGGCCTACCTCCCCGATGTGCCCAAAAGCAGCCTCCCCGCCCTTTACCATCAGGAAGGAGGGGGCGGAAACTCGGGCGGCGACTTTGCCAACGAACGGGAGATCCTCTACAAAGTCCTCTTTGATATGCGTAAGGACATAGCCGACCTCAAGAAGCTCACCTCTGAACTGATGCACAACGGGGAGCCCGATCAGCAGTGGAAAGAAGACCACAGCCACCTCCTCGAAAGGCTCAACCAGAACGAACGCCCCGAAAAACTCCTGCCCAGCCATCCGCCGGAGTCCGCCCCCGAAGAAGATACCGACTCCTACTTGCCCCTCTACAGCGAGCCCCAGGAAGGTACAGAAGCTCCCGCACCCCAGCACGAGCCGCGCACCGTGGAATACGAAAACCTCTCCCTCCAGGAAAAAGAGATCGAACTGATCCAAAAAGCCCTCGATCGCAATCACAATAAAAGAAAAGATGCTGCGCAGGACCTGGGCATTAGCGAACGAACGCTTTACCGGAAAATAAAGCAGTACAATCTCTGATGAAAAAGCTCCTCTTCATACCACTCCTGGCCCTGCTGAGCGCCTGCTCGGGCGGCTACAGCTTCACCGGAGGAGATGTCGGGGAGGCCGAGACCATCTCTATCGACTATTTCCCCAATTATGCCCAGATCGTAAAGCCCGGCCTGAGCCAAACCTTTACCGAGCAGCTGCGCGACCTCTTCGTGCAGCTTACCCCCCTGGCCCTTACCGAGCGCAATGCCGACCTCGAAATAAGCGGCTCCATCACCGGTTACGAAATAAGCCCCATCAACGCTCAGGCCTCCGATGTGGGCGCCGTAGCCCAAAACCGGCTTACCATTACCGTAAACGTTATATTTTCCAATACCTTAGAGCCCGATAAAAGCTTTGAACGATCATTTAGCCGCTTTACCGACTTTGATGCCAATACCAACCTCGATCAAGTGGAGGCCCAACTGCACCAAGAGATCGTACAGCAGCTCTCTGAAAATATTCTAAATCAAGCCATTGGCGATTGGTAATGCTTAGCAAAGAGACCGTCATACACCTGCTCCAAAACCCCCGTAAGGTGGCGGACCATCCCGAAGATGACCTGCGCCAGCTCGCGGAAGCCTATCCGTACAGCCAGCCCCTGCAGCTCCTCTATGCCGCCCGCCTGCGGTATTCCAACGAGCATCTCTTTCAGCGCCAGCTGGGCCGTACCGCCCTCATTACCAATGACCGGAGCGTTCTTTTTGAGCTGTTTGAAGAAGAAGCGCCTCTGCAGGAGCAGGCCCAGCAAGTAAGCGAGTCGCACGAGTGGGATGAGGTAAGCCCTGAGGAGTGGGATTTGGCCTCCCGGCCAAAGGAGCCCGCGCCCGAAGATGAAGCCGCTTCCTCAGATTATAGCGCCACTCCCCCGCCGGAACCTGCCCCCACGGCGGAAGCCGCAGCTGGGGAAACCGATCTCGAAGCCCAAGCCGAGACCGCGGCCAGCCCACCAGCCGGTGAGCAGCCAGGCGAAAATGCGGAGAAAACCACGCCTCCGAAGACGGGGCCTATTGATACCAGCCCCGAGCCGGATAAAGCGGAAGAGGCAGACCATGCTGCCACTGCCTCGAAAGCATCAGTACCTGATGGCTCTTCCCCTGCGGAGGAAAAAGCAGAGCCCTCTCCCACTTCTGTAAAAATGCCCCCCGAACGACCCGCCCGCCCCACCGCTCGGGAATCGGGCGAGCAGCTCCAGCCCGATTCCATGAGTGAGCGCATGAAGGCCATCCTGGAGCGGAGCCGCCAGCTTCGCCAGCGGCAGCGTCAGGAAGCGGAAGACAAGCTGACCCGCGCACGTGATCAAGCGCCGGCCTCTGAAAAGGATCCCGACGAAGCCGCAGGGCCTTCCGAGCTAAGCGCCGAAAAGCCACCGACCCAGGAGAATGTTTCCCCTCCAGCCGCTCCTTACGCCCAAGGCGAGCAGAAAGCGTCCGAACCAGCGCAAGAAACCTCTCCTAAAGAACCAGGTCAGCCCGTGGAAAGCAGCACGCTCACAGAAGATCCCGGCCCACCCCCGGAAAATCCGGCCGAAAAAGATTCCGAAGCGCTTGGCCTGGAGGAGCAAGCGCAACTAGAAGAACATCAGGCCCCGGCCGAGGAAGAGCCCACGCTAACCACCAGCGAAACGGTGGACGATGGCCAGCCGGAACGCCAGCCGAAAACCGCTTCCTCAGATCCCGAGGAAGACACCATCGATCAAAAACTGCGCTCTATTCGTCAGCGCCTGGAGCAAATTCAGGACGATGGGCCTCCGGAGGCGGAGCCCGAAAGCCTGGAAGGCACGGCCCTTCAGGAAGAAGCGGAGGCGACCATCGGCGCCCTGCTTACCACCGGGGAGCTGTCACCCGAGGCCGAAACCGAGCCCGAAGAGGATCCCGGCCCTGGTCCTGCGGCCCCAGACCAGCCTTCAGAATCGATGCCCTCAGAAGGAACCGCCGCTGAGGCTGAAACCAAGACTCCGGAAGGGGAAAGTGGGGGAGAGGAGGAATCCCTGGACCAAGAATTTTTGGAGATCGAAGCGCTGATCGATCAATACCGCCAGGAAGAAGTGCCCCGTCTGGTGGACGAGGCCAGTGCATCGGAAGAAGTGGAACAAGCCGACGAGGAGCAGAACGCTTTCGCCACCCAGGAAACCGCTCCCGCTGAGTCATCGGCAGAAGAGACCACCTCTGAAACCAAGTCTCAGCCCCATAGCTTCACCTACTGGTTGAAACGGCTTTCCGGACAGGCGGCCAAAATGGCCCCAGAACCGGAGGAAGGCGCTGCGCCTTCCCATCCAGAAGAAAAACCCTCGACCCCCGCTTCTCCCGAGACCACTGGGGAAAGCGCACAGACCGATACCAGCGCTAATACCGCACCGGCCGAGAAAGAAGACGCGGATATGTCCATGGAAGATAAGCTCCAATTGCTGGATTCCTTCGTGGAAAAGCTGCCCGAGCTCAAAAAGAAAAAACCCGGCGGGCCACCCCCGCCCGAAGACAAACCCGCGCCCAATCGTCCGCTTAAGGCCCCTAACCGGCAAAAGGAAGAGGACGGCGCCCTGGTCACCGAGACGCTGGCCAAGGTGTACATCCGCCAAAAGCACTACAAAAAGGCCATTCAGGCCTATGAGATCCTCAAGTTGAAATATCCCGAAAAAAGTAGTTTCTTTGCCAGCCAAATTTCGGAGATCAAAGAACTGATAAACAGTAAATAATATAGTTTCTTATGGCTACTTTCTTTGCCGCCCTCATCATTTTAGTGTGCATCCTTCTGATCATCATCGTTCTGGTGCAAAACCCCAAAGGCGGCGGACTGAGTTCTTCCTTTGGCGGTGGGGGTACCCAGGTGTTTGGCGGGGTGAAAAAAACCACCGACTTCCTGGACCGCGGTACCTGGGGCCTGGCGATTGTGCTGGTAGTGCTGGTGCTTTCCGCCAACGTGAGCCTCACCCCGGAATCCTCCCAGGAAACCCCTAATTCCCGTATTCTTGAATCAGAGGAGTCGGCCCCCCAGGCCCCGGCCCAGCAGCCCTTGAATATGCCGCAAGGCGGCAGCCAGCAGGGCCAGCCCGCCCAGCAAGGCCAGGGGCAGCCGCAGCAGTCCCAGGGCCAACCAGCGCAGCAAGGTCAAGGAGAACTCTCCATGCCGGAATCCGTAGAGGACGAGGGAGAATAGCCGGCCCCGCTTTATATCCTAAGCCTTTATTTTAAAACCCACCCCGCTCCGGCCGGGTGGGTTTTTTTTTATCAAAGCAACTGATCTTCCGGTAGCTGAACTTCCAGGTAATGCAGGGCTTCCTCCCGGGCGAAGATTTGCTGGCTCTCCCGGGGGGACAAGTGCAGTTGGTCCCGCTCCAGGATGCTTCCATTCCGGTAATGAAGTCGCAGATGGGCCACCGACGCGATCTGATAGATAACCGGCAAGCCCGCATAGGTAAAGGCCAGGCTGCGAGCCGGAAGTTGGAGGACTTCTCGCTTGCCTTGGCTGTAAAACACAAAAGAGCCCGGCGCTGCCCGGAATTCTTCCTTGCGAAGGAAGGGCGGATCAAGGTGTAGCTGGCCTTTCCGCACCTGTACGCCCAGTTCTGCCCAGCGATTGAGGATATCTTCCTTGACCTGGCCGGTCATGCCGGGCTGGCGGGCGCCTGAATGCGCGGGGGTATGGCTGTAGGCATCGGTGGGGAAGGCCCCGTAGCGTTCGGGCCCTTTGTCGATGCCGATGCCGGCCCTTATTTCGTAGTAGTGATTGACAAGGCCCCCCCGTATTTCGTCGCGGGCATCGGTGGCGGCGTAGAGCTGTTCCTGCACGGCCAGCAGCAGCTTGCTCACCATGTGCCAATAAATGCTGCCCAGGCCTTCGAAAGCAAAAAAGCTGCCGCTCCGGCCCGTAAAAGAACGGTGATCAAAAGTGGCCTCAAAGGCCGCTTCCAGCGCTTCCTGATCTGCTTCTACCAGGGGCTGCAGCTCGGTATCTGTGCGCAGCTCGTCCAATAGGGCACGGAGGGTCCGGGCATTGTGGAGCTCGCCGCCAAAGTGGTAATCGCCCGCTTGGTCTTGTTCTATGAGCCGGTAATCGCCCCTTTGCAGGAGCTTCTCCACCAGCGGAGAGCGGCCCAGCGCCGCCCGGTCCACGGTGTTTTTGGTCAGGAAGGAGGGCAGTTCTTTATTGGGATAAAGCAGGTAGCTGTATTGATCGGGCCGGAAGAGGGGGCTGTCTTTGAGCTGGTTGAGCAGGTTTAGCGCCTGTTCGGGGCTGAGGTAGCCCGCACTCAAGACGGCCACCTGGCCTTCCAGCATGGGATAGAGTGTTTCTAGGCCTACGGCGTCCGGTTGGAGGTGCAGGATCTTGTAGGCTTCGTATAGGCCATCTTTCCGTTGGTTGGCCCGGATACTGGCATCGATCACGGGCAGTACCGCCTGGCAAAAATCCCGGATGGCGGCAGGCTGGAGCTCCGTTCGCTCCTGCTGGGGATTTTGGTAAACGGATTCCCGGTAGCGTTCGCCGGCCTTTCCCAGTTGGTCCAGCATGGCTTTTCTTTCCTGATCTGAGAAACCGCCTTCTTGCTGGGCCACCGTCTCAAAGGCCTTAAAGCTACGGTGGAGCGCTTCCAGGAGTTCGGCCAGGGCTTTGTTCAGCGGGAGCGGGGTGTGGCGCCCCTCCAGTAAGCGGGGCAGGAAGCGCAGGTAACGCCGCAGGTAGTAGAGGGTTACCATGCTGCTGCCATTGCCTACCAGGGCGTTATTGGCGTCGTTCCACTCGGGGCGTTGGGTATTGAGCCAGATGCCCGCTTCGGGCACAAAGTGGCTCAGCTTGGTAAGGGCGGGGAGCAGCAGTTTCTCGGCCAGATTGGCCCTTACGGGCCGCTCCTGCTCGTCGTGTACCAGGCGGCCGTCGGCCCCCAGGCGCTTTTCCCGCGCAGCTATGGTGCTGGCCAGGGCCTCGTCGTAGAAAATGGTATCGTGGGGATCTTCCAGCAGCTCGGCGTAGGGTTTGTGGCGGTAGGGCACCTGGGCGTGCACAAACCAATCTTCATCGAGGTAGCCTGCCATTCGGCCGGGATAATGGTTTTCCTGGTGCTCCAGTAGCTTGAGCAGGTAAATAATCTGGTGATCGCCCCAGTAGCCGATGTACGACCAGGGGTCGTCCGGATCGATCACCTCCCAGTCTATCCCGTCCTGGGTAAGGCGGTAGGGGTTATAGCCATCTATGGTACTGGCGTTTAAAAACTTAAAAATCATTCCTTCGGCAAAGCCCGGAAAGGCGTAGGCCAGGGCTTCCCAGTTTTGGAAGATGTCCCGCCAGTTGCCCTCGTAATGCAGCTCCGTATTGCCTTCGGCATCCATACCGTGGATGCTAAAGTGGTTCCAGGGGCGGCTGGGGTCTCCGTGGCGGCGGCTAAAACTCAGGGGTAGAAATTCAGCGGTAAGCCGGATCAGATCGGGATCGCCGTTTTGGCGCACCTTAGCGGTGAGCGTCTGCATGGGCAGTTCAGGGAGCAGTTTGGCCAGAAAGGCTTTATGCTTCTGATAAAGCGGTAGGTTAAAATGGCGTAGATGCTTTTGAAAATGTTTTAGGGGGAGGCTGTATCCTTTTTCAAATACCCCGCCTCGCATGATGTTAAACAGAACATTGGAAAAATGGCGGCCCGTGGCCAGTTCATCGGCCGTAGATTGAAGCCCATCGGCTGCGGCCACTTTCCGGTTGAGGCTTTCAGTATCTGCCTTCTGAGCCGCCCGGGCATCCGCCTGAAGGTTTTCGGCCTGGCGCAGGCGCTTTTCCAGGTCCCGGGTGGCCGCGGTGCTTTGGGCCACCTCGGCCACCATGAGCCATTCCCGGCTGCTTTCGGGGGCCATTTCGAGCTGGGCCTGCACAAAAAAGGCCCCTCGCTGGGCCCGTACCAGGGTTTCATTTTCGAGCGCCTCGCCGTGGCGAAAGCGGTCTAGCTGGCGGCTGGAGAGCAGGTATTTTTCCGCGGGCAATCCGGCTTGCCAGACGGTAGTGGCGCGGAGCGCTTCGCTGGGCTCGGCCCGGTCTACCACCATGGAGCTAAGGCTAAAGATGCCCAGCCCCGCCGGGCTGAGTTCCGCTTTTTTGTAGGCATCGGCCAGGGTGCTCAGATTATTTTGCAGGTGGCGGTCTATGCCCCAGGGGAGGAGATTTTGCAGGCCATCCAGCACTTCTACGGCTTGGTTCTGGGAGCTGAGGTTGTGCAGGGAGGCGTTCCGCAGAAAGCCGTGCTGAGGCGAAAAGCGCCAATGATACACAAAGGCCAGTTCCAGGTCTTCGTTACGCGCTTCAAAGCGCAGCACATTGCCGGTTACATTCTTACAGAGGCGGGTTTTGACACGGTA
>CAJXMS010000098.1 GCA_913056475.1 uncultured Bacteroidota bacterium | reverse complement strand
AAAAATGCCCCCCTGCCTGTGCCCGCCATTAACGTGAATGACTCGGTAACCAAAAGTAAATTCGACAATAAGTATGGCTGCCGCGAATCTGCTGTGGACGCCATCCGCCGCGCTACCGATATCATGATGGCCGGTAAAGTGGCCGTAGTAGCGGGGTATGGCGACGTAGGTAAGGGAACCGCCGCCAGCCTTCGTGGGGCCGGCTGCCGCGTAATGGTAACCGAAATAGATCCCATCTGCGCCCTCCAGGCCGCCATGGATGGCTTCGAGGTTAAAAAGATGGAAAATGCGGTGGAAGAAGCCGACATTGTAGTAACGGCTACCGGTAATAAAGACATCATTACCGAAGAGCACTTCCGCAAGATGAAGGATAAAACCATCGTGTGCAACATTGGCCACTTTGACAACGAGATAGACGTGGCTTACCTCAATAATGAGCACAAAGACAGCCACATCGAGATTAAGCCTCAGGTAGATAAGTATACCGTAGACGGCAAAGACATCATCCTGTTGGCCCAAGGTCGCCTGGTAAATCTCGGCTGCGCTACCGGACACCCCAGCTTTGTAATGAGCAATAGCTTCACCAATCAAACGCTGGCCCAAATCGAGCTCTGGAACTATCCCGAGCGCTACGAAAACAAAGTGTATACCCTGCCCAAGCACTTGGATGAGAAGGTGGCCGAGCTTCACCTCTCCAAAATCGGCGTAGAGCTCGAATCTCTTCGTGCCGACCAAGCTGAGTACATCGGGGTAGAGCAAAAAGGCCCCTATAAGCCCGAGTACTACCGGTACTAAGCTTTAGACACCACGGGGTCATTTAAGCCCTTGCCTGGTGTTTTTATTCTAATGCCGTGTTGCCTTCGCAGCACGGCATTTTTATTTTAAGCAAGCCTATAAATGAGGCTATATGCGTGTTTCATGAATTATTTTGTATTTTTACCAACGCAAAATGATACGATGGTGACCACGCCGGACGAGGTATATAAGCTCATAGCGACCCACACCACCGACCTGGTATGTTTACACGATTATGAAAACACGATCCGCTTCGCCAGTGACTCAGCCGAAACCGTGCTGGGCTATCCGGCCTTGCAGCTAGTAGGCAAAAAGCTTACCGACTTTCTCACCGAAAATTTTGTCAACGAAATGGACTTTCCTACCCTTATGCGCTTTTTTGATCGCCCGGGAGGGCGCATTCGCTATGAGGTGCGCCACGGGGACGGCAGTTTGCGCTGGCTGGAGTCCACTTTCACCAACCTGGAAAATACCCGCTATAAAGAATACCGCTTCCTGAGTACCTCAAGGGATATAACCGAAAGTGTTCAGCTCACCGACGACCTTATGCAGGCCCTTTCGGCCGAACAGGAACTCTCCAAGCTTAAAACCAACCTCTATTCCGTAGCGAGCCATGAGTTTAAAACCCCCTTGGCGGTGATTCAAGCCAACATTGAAATGCTTAAGGTGAAGCAAACTAAAAAGCTGGTCAACGAAGGCCTCTCCACCATGGAAGAGGAAATAGACCGCCTTAATACGATGATAGGGGATATGCTGGAGCTAAAAAAAATGACCTCCGGCCAGCGCACCTTTAACCCGGCCGAGCTGGACCTGGAACAGGTGGTAACGGAAGTGATCAATTCGCTCCAATCCAAACCTAAACAAAGTAGACGATTTCAATTCCAGCAGCGCGGCGCCCCCTTTAAAGTAGAAGCCGATTATTCCCTGCTGCGCTACATCCTTAGCAACCTTATTGCCAACGCCGACAAGTTCTCGCCACCAGATAAAACAGTAGACATAAATCTCTACTATGAGGCTGACCAGGTTTGCCTGGAAGTAACGGACTACGGCATCGGCATCCCCGAAGAAGAGCAGCCCGCCATATTTCAATCTTTCTACCGCGCCAAAAACGCTGGCCATATCAGCGGTACCGGCGTGGGCCTCGCCATTGTAGCAGAATTCGTAAAACTACACGCGGGTAAAATTAACGTAACCAGTACCCCAGGTGAGGGAAGCACCTTCACCGTTAAACTCCCAAAACAAATAAGCATATGAAAAGGAAAATGCTCATTGTAGAAGACAACGAAAAGCTGCTCAATTCGATGAGCGCCCTCTTTGAGGATTACTTTGAAGTCTTTGAAGCCGTAGATGGTGCCCGGGGCGTCGACAAAGCACGCCTGCACCTCCCCGATATCGTCGTGAGCGATATCATGATGCCCGAGGTAAACGGCTATGAACTGGTGGAGCGCATCAAGGAAAACCCCCGAACTATGCATATCCCCGTGATCCTCCTTACCGCCCTGGGAGAAGACGAGCGCAAAATTGAAGGGTATAACCACGGTGCCGATGACTATATCGTCAAGCCTTTTAAGTTTGATTTACTCCTGGCCCGGGTTAACAACCTGCTCAAAAGCCGGGATCAATTGCGCCGCATTTACGATAAAAGCACCCCGGTTAATCATGACTTCGGCGTTAAGGACCCCTTGCTCTCCCACATGGAAGCGCTACTGGTCAACCACTTCCGCTTTCGTAATTTTAGCATTCCCGAGATCGCGGAGCTTATGAATATGAATACCCCTAAACTGGAGCGCGAAGTAAAAAAGCTTACCGGGATGACTCCCATCCAGTACATCAATGACTTCCGGCTTCACAAAGCTAAAGACATGCTGCAAAAAGGCGGGAAAAGCATCTTTGAAATCAGCCATGGCCTCGGCTTCAAAAGCCTGAGCTACTTTGGTAAGGCCTACAAAGAAAAGTTTGGCGTGGCTCCTTCCAAGACGGCTAAGCTTTGATGCCCATAGACATCATGCTTGTGGACAATGACCAGGTCAATAGCTTTGTCCTGAAAAAGACCATCACCCGCAACTACCCCTCGGCTAATGTGTCCATGTACATGGATGGTAGCCAAGCACTGGAATACCTGGATGAGCTCGACCGCAAGGCCGAGCCCTTCCCAGGCATCATCCTTTTGGATATCTACATGCCGGTGATGGACGGGTTCGCCTTTCTGGAAAAGTACACCGAGCGTTACGCCCACAAGGAGTCTATTATATTCACCATGAGTAACTCCCTGATCAAAGAAGATCAGCAACGCGCCAACGCCTACCGCGTGGTCAAAGGTTTTATTACCAAACCTTTGATATACAATAATGTACAGTTCGTAATCGAAACTTATTTGAAATCCGCTCGTCCCGATTGAGGCCTTACCTCCTCTTGCCCTTGCACAGTTGGTAAGCGCAAAGTATATTTGCAGCCCTAAAAAGGAAGAGATATCATTCTCTTGTGTTCTCAGCAGTTTTCTCCTTTTTTGCGGGGCCTCCCGGCCAAATGTGGTTTCGGGCCCCCTCAAAAATGGTCAACATAATATACACCGCGGGGTGGAGCAGTTGGTAGCTCGTTGGGCTCATAACCCAAAGGTCGTCGGTTCGAGTCCGGCCCCCGCTACTACACAAAAGCGTCTTCTGCATTTCAGGAGGCGCTTTTTTTTTATCTACGGCCGGAAAAAGGCTTCCCATCCCAATCCAAAATTAGCCTTAAATGAAAAAATGGGGCGGAGGCGTACGGCTGCAATGCCCGCTCCACATGCTCATGGTATTGGCACCGGTATGCAGTAAGGCTACCAGGTCGCCCTCCCGGAGTTCGGGCAGTTTTATTTCTTCGTAGAGTACATCTCCGGCGAAGCAGAGCGGCCCTACCAAGCGGTAAGATTTTTCCGGACGTTCTTTTTTATCCTGTCTTGGCAGAGCTACACAGGGATAGTGGATGGGCAGGTCGCTGTAGACCTTACGCACAAAAAGATCAGCACCTACGTGCAGATAGGCCAGGTCCGGGGCATCAGGTGGGCCGGGGGTGACGTATTCTACCCGGGATACCACCAGGCTGTTGTGATGGTGAACGTACTTACCGTACTCGGTTATAAGGCGATAGGGGGCGATGCCTGGTATGCGCAACAAGGCCCGGGTAAAATCTTCTATGCGGTAGGGAGGTTCCTCCCCGAAGAAAAGCCCTCCGCCTATGTCCAGCCAGCTTATGGGCTGGCCGGCTGCTTTCAGCGCTCCGGCCAGCTCCACCAGGGCTTCCACCGCTTTCAGATGCGGCGTAAAGTCATGCATATCAGAGCCCATGTGTAGGTGCAGTCCGGAAAGCTTCGGTCCGTTCTTTACCCCTTCCAAAATGGCGTCGCGCCGGGAGAGGGGCACGCCAAACTTGGATTGTGTCGTGGAGACATCAAAGATGGCCGGCGCGTCACTGCGCCGCTCCGGGTTAATGCGCAAGCCCAGTTGGCCCGAAAAGTCAAGGGGATAGCGCTGCAGCTCCGCCAGGGAATTGGCGTTTACCTGCATGCCTGGTAGCTCCCGGTGGATATAATTAATTTCGGCAGGGGTCTTCACCGGAGAGTCAAAAACGATGCGCTCCGCGGGGCAGCCTGCCGCTATGGCCAGCTCGATTTCCTCCAGCGAGGCAGCCTCTAAGCCCATGCCACGCTGCACCAGATGGCGCAGCACTTCAGGCTGGTTATTGGTTTTAATGGCTACCGCGTGAAGGGTTTTGGCCGGAAAATTCTTCTGGAGCGCATCGAGGCGGTAGTTGAGGGCTTCCCGCAGGTAGTACATCACGGCTTTGAGTTCACCGGGGTCCACCAATCCTTCCTCTACCGCCCGTTGATGGGTTTGCTGGGCTATGGCGCGGTTAAGCGTTTTCAAAATGCTTTAACTTATCGGCTATGATGTAAAGGATTTCCCGGTCCCGGGCAAATTCCCGTTCATCGTCCGCTACAAATTGGCGCACATTTTTAGCGCCAATGGAAAGGCGCAGGAAAGAGCTATTGGTATACGCCACGGGCTGCCCTATGAATATGCGGTCAAAGGTGTACTGCTGCCCGTAGTGTTGGGATACCAGCTCGTAATGGAAGCGTTTTAGGGCCTCATGGCTCAAGTAGGCCGCGCCTTTTCGCAAGCGGAAAGAAATAATGGATTTGTTCGTTTGCTTATGGTCGGGAATAAGTTCAAACCCCTCCAGGCGGTCCATTTCACGGATGATGGTTTGGTTCCAGGCCCGCACTTTTTCCATGCGCTTTTCCCGGTCTATGCCCAGGTAGCGTTTCATTTCCCGCACGGCCACGGACCAGCGCAAAATGCCGGCCACGTTGATTTGCCCTGAAAGGAAGGAAAGGTGCCGCCGCAAGGGCTTGGGAAAGTCGTACTGGGAAAAGATTTTCTGAAAAGGCCGGGCGGCTTCCCAGTTGGCCAGTTGGTCTAATTGCCGATAAAGCCCCTGGGGAACCAGTAGGGCCCCGCAGAAGGGAGGGGCCTGGTAAAATTTGGAACCGGTGATCATCACCAGAGCCCCCTTTCCGATGAGCCGGTTTACGATGCTACGGCGGTGCCGAAACTGGCAGAGGTCCACGTTCCAGATCACATTGGGGGCGTCTATTTTGTCGATGAGCTCCAGGTTATCCTGAATGCCGCTTTTGCTTCCATACACCAGGTTGACGATGATGAGATGCTGGGGATGGGCTTGCACCAGCGCCAGAATAGCCTGGTCGTGGGTGAGGATTTCGCCTTGCTCGGAGCGAGCCTGGTAGAAGACAGTTTCTAAGTTGCTGGAATCTATAATGTCTTCTCCGGTGGGCAGGGTTTCGCCAAACTGGCTGTAAGCGGAGAAGTACTTACCCCGGCTGGATAGTTTGGTGCCGGAGCCCAGCTCCTCCAGGCAGGTCACAACGTTTAGCAGGGGTTTATCGGGATGCAGCAGCCGCCCGAAGAGCAGCGGATAATACATCAAATCCGTTCCGGATGGTGCGTAAAACACCTCAAAGGCGGGGTCGCCCGGGCCGTGGATTTCCCTTTGAATACCCTGGGTGCAGGTTTCCAGTACGTCGGCCCACTCGGTAGTGGTTTTGTGTTCGCCTTGCAATTGCTGCAGGTACGTCAGGTCTTCGTGGTTGAGCGGATTGGCGGTGCAGGAGCCGCGGTTTACTATTCCGGTGTCGGTAAGGGATATTCCGTATTTGATGGTGCCGTCATCGCGCAGGAATATCCGCTCGTCGGCACCCTGCGAGAGGGTTTGGCGCAGGTGTTGCCATTTGGTTTGCGCCTCGGGGATTGGGTCGGTAGGCATTTTATTTTCTCAGCTTAGTGGCTATCATTTTGTAAAGGGGGTAAGCGCCGGTTTTTTTGCCCAGCACCATCAGGCGGCGGCGCCAGGAGGGGTTTATGGGGTAGCGCAGCAGTTCCGGATGGTATTTTTTAAGGTACATCCGGTAAAAGGGGTGCGTTTGCCCATCGCGCAGGCGCCGGGGAATGGACAGCACCGCGTGGATACTGTCCCGGCAGTTGAAAGGGGAGAAGGTGCGGGCGGCGAAGGCATTGTACTGCATGCCCTGGGCGGCAAAGGTGGAAATATCTTGTTCCCAGTGAATAATGTCTTTTTTGGGATAGCCCAGTTTTTTTTCTAGCTCAGCAAACTCCTCGTAAACGCCCTGAAAGTGGTCTACCGTGTAATCGCATACGGGGAAGTGGGCTGCTTTGGCCAGGCTGGTCCCGTCGGTGATGGCAGCTGTATCGTAATAGTTTTTGCATACCTCGCTCACCGCCCCTAAGAGGGCCAGGTCCTGCTCTTTGTCAAAAAGGCCAAAGCCGTTGATCACGTGGTCAAAGCGCTGGAGGGGAAAGCGATCGTAGCTTTCCCGGGCGCGGGCTTCCAGATGGGGGGGCATTTCGGAAGCTACGCGGATCACTTCGTAGGGCAGCCCCAGCTCGTGGGCCATTTTCTGGGGGACCAGCAGGTCGGGGTCCTCATCGGAGTGGGTTTCTTTTTTAAAAGTATAGTAGCGCACCTGCTCGCGCAGGGGTAGGGTGGCCGATAGCACCAGCCGGCTGTCCCAGCCGGCGGTAAGCGAACAGCGCAGCTGGTAACGCTGGGCGGCTGCCTCCACTACGTTAGTAAGATTGCGATGAAGTCTTTCTGCAGCCTTTTCAGGAGAGAGGGCCTGGCGCGGCTTACGGGGATAATAACGCCGCACCGTGGCCTCTTGAAGGTGCAGGCTGTGATTGGGTTGGCATTGCCATACGTCGGTGTAGGCGGTTTTATCGCCGGCGCGGAACTGGGTACGCTTAAAGAAGGCACTTTCGTAGAAGGCGGCGGCCCGCTCGCTGTGGTCCGGGTTGATGGGCACGGCGTATTTCAGCAGTGCCGGGTCGGTGGCTACCGCGGGGATTTTTCCCTCCTGGCGCCAGTAAAAGATCTTCATCACGCCGGAGGCATCATTGTACATTTCCAAGGAACCATCGGGCCGGGCGATCAAAATGGCGAAATTGCCGCAAAGAAGGTCCAGGTAATCTAGGCCGGCGGCACTCTCCTTTGGCCAACGGCCTAAAATTTCTGCGACAGACCACTCGGGATGGGCGGCGTGAAAGGCGAAGCCGATGAGGCCTACCTTGCCCCAGGCGGTTTTTTCCTCATGGTAGTGCTGGTCTGGCGCCACGTAGAGGGCATAATCGCCCCAGTGGTAGGTGGGCCAGCTAAGCTTGGAAAAGCTGGAGCGGGCGGAATGGAGGAGTAAATACTGGCCGGTAAAGCGCGGCGGTGCTGAACGCATAGGATCTCTCAAATAGCGCAAAGCCGCGTGATAATACGCGGCTTAGGACCGAAAAGGACCGCGGAAAGGCCTGTTTTCTTTTCGGTTACAATGTGACAAAGATAACCAATCCGGGGGAGTTTGCTCCCTCGCGCAGGAGGAGCCGCCTCGGGCTGTGCCTTCGCAAGAGGTAGTGCCCCCGATTTGAGGCCGGTAGGAGTTGGTCCACTACCTAGGCAACCGGGCCTCAGGTGAAGCAAGGCTCCGCGGAGTGGGTACGGGCGCCAGGGAGCCTCTTTTGGGTTATGGCTTTTTTTAGAGCTGCTTCCCCTTAGCTTAGAGCTGCT
>CAJXMS010000097.1 GCA_913056475.1 uncultured Bacteroidota bacterium | reverse complement strand
TCCATGGTGAAGACACGCTCCGCGACCGCGGATGAGCCTGATGCCATCGCATCCGCACCTTGAGATGTGGCTCCTGCCGTCGCCTCCTCAGGAGCCGGGCCGGGGGCCGCCGCGCCTGCGGGCGCTTCGCTCCTATCCCTGGCGCTACCAGCACTTCCGCTACGTTCATAAGCACGCTCATCCCTCATATTTTCCCCCTAAATCATAGCACCAGCATGCGCGCTTTTTAGTAGGTTTGTTGCCAGCATATGAGCAGGCAAGTATTGGCATCTTTAGAAAAGCACCGGGCCCAGCAAGCCCCGGCACTCGCGGTTCTGGTAGATCCGGACCGGAGCGGCCCCCGGGAGTTAATCAACCTGGCCCAAAGCGCTCAAAAAGCACAAGCCGACTACATTTTTGTAGGCGGTAGCTTGCTCACCCGTGATGCCTTAGAAACATGCATCAACACCCTTCAGCAGCACTGCTCCCTGCCGGTGGTGCTCTTCCCGGGCAGCCTTATGCAGCTATCCCCGGCCGCCGATGCGCTCCTGTTCCTAAGCCTCATCTCCGGGCGCAACCCGGAATACCTGATCGGCAGTCAGGTAGTAGCTGCCCCCTACCTCCGCCAAATGGACCTGGAAGTAATGCCCACCGGCTATATGCTTATCCACAGCGGGCAGCCCACCACTGCCAGCTACATGAGTGGCAGCCAGCCTATACCCTGGGACAAACCCGAAATAGCCAGCGCTACCGCCCTGGCCGGCGAATTACTGGGCTTACGCCTCATTTACATGGATGGGGGCAGCGGAGCGGAGCGGCCTATTTCCGAAACCATGATCCGGGAAGTAAGGCAGGCCATTCAAGTGCCGCTTATCGTCGGGGGGGGCATTCTCACTCCGGAAAAAGTGCAAGGCAATTGCCAGGCCGGTGCTGATGTGATCGTCATTGGCAACGCCCTGGAAAAAGACCCATCTTTGCTGGCCGAAATGGTAAACGCTGCCCACGATGGAGGAAAATGACCCTATTACGGTAGACATCTCCCAGTACCCTTTGGAAGATCAATATCTGGAACGCATCGATGACTTTTTGGAGCGCCTGCACGCCCGCCCCGGTATCAAAGTAGTGACCCAGCGATTAAGTACCCAGGTCTACGGCCCCGGGCCGCAGGTTTTCGCTGCCCTGCAGGAAGAAATTCTGCGCAGTTTTGAAGGAGGCCAGTGCCCCTTTGTCCTTAAAATCCTGAAGGGCGATCTCTCAGACTACCCGCTCAAAGATTATCAATAGATGAAAGCCCTGCGCTGGTTAGAGGGGCTGGCCGTTGTATTTAGCCTGCTCTACACCATTCTTATCTCTTATGGCCATATATGGTGCTGGCTTTTCTCCGGGTTGGGGGTATTGCTGTACCTGTACATCTGTTACGAAAAGCGCCTTTTTGCGGAGGCCTTTTTACAGGTTTTTTACCTGGGGACCACCCTTTACGGTTTCCTCACCTGGGGAGAGGGCTTGCAAGATAAGCCCAGTGAACTACCCCTAAGCTGGCATGCCCTATTTATTTTGCTGGGCCTGGGCTTGGTTTATCTGGTGGGAAGGCTATTGCACCGTCATACCGCAGCCGCCCAGCCCTATGTGGATAGCTTTACCACCCTTTTTGGCATGGGGGCTACCTTGCTGATGATCGCCCTTTATCCCAGTAACTGGCTCTACTGGATCGTTATCGATGGCGTCTCCGTATACCTCTACTACCGCCGGAGGCTTTACCTCACCAGTGGGCTATTTGCGCTTTACACCCTTCTTTCCCTTAATGGTTATTGGCAATGGCTGCAGTAATTCCCATCGTGCTCACCGGCCCGGAAAGCACCGGCAAAAGCGAACTGGGAAAGGTTCTCAGTGCTCATTTTTCCATTCCCTACGTGCCGGAATACGCCCGCTGGTACCTGGAAAACCTGGGCAAGCATTATGATTACCGCCGGCTGCAGCGCCTGGCCCGGCTCCATAAATCGTACCAGCAGAGCCAACTCCCCGCCGCCGGGCCCGTATTGCTGGATACCGATTTAATCAATTACTATCTCTGGAGTCAGGTCGTCTTTGGAAGCGTAGATCCCTGGCTCAAGCATGCCCTGGAGGAGGAAGGGCATCACCGCTACCTCCTCACTTACCCCGACCTGCCCTGGCAAGCGGATCCCCTGCGAGAGCACCCGCACGACCGCCTGGCCCTGTTTCAGCGCCACGAAAAAGAGATTTCTTCCCGGAAACGTCCCTACCGCATCATAAGAGGCTCCGGCGCCGATAGATGCGAAAACGCCATTCAGGCTGTCAGCGATCTTTGGGGATAGCGCCCTGCTGACAGCGCTGCTTCTCAAGCCTCAAAACTATGCTTACCGGAGGGCTCATCCCGGGGGCCTGCACCACATTTGGCCGCCAGGCCTAAAAATAACTACCGCCCGGCCCACCGCCAATCAAGCGCGCCGTTATACCTTTGTGTCCTTCACATCTCTTAAGGGGTGCCTGGCTTCTTGCTAGGCTGAGATTATACCCAATGAACCTGGGCGGGTAATGCCGCCAAGGGATGAATTGATCATTCATTACATAACCCAAGCGAGTAATAGCCCCTTTTATTCGTGATAAATTACTTTATCATGAAGAAGCTATTGGCTTTTGCTGCTGTCATTTGTACCGGGGCAGCACTTCAGGCACAACGTCTGGAAGGTACGGTACAGAATGCCCAAAATGGGCAAGCCCTCCCCCAGGCCAACGTGCGCCTGGCAAAGCAAAAAACGGGAACCGCCACCAATGAAGAAGGGAAATTTTCCCTGGCCCTCCCGTCCGCGCCGCGTTACATCCTGGTGATAAGCCACCTGGGATTTAAACCCTACCGCGATACCCTCCGGGTACCAAAAGGAGAAAAGCGAAGCCTGCAAGTAAGGCTCCAGCCGCGGCGCGATGAGCTCACCACCGCTACCGTACGCGCCGTTCAAACCCGGGAAGAAGCGCCCATAGCCCAAACCAACCTGGACCAAAAGGCCATAAAGCGGGTCTACACCGGGCAGGATGCCCCCTTTGTGCTCAGCCAGCAGGTGCCCAACCTGGTAACCCACTCGGAAGCGGGTACCGGCTTCTCCAATTACGGGGGCATGCGGCTGCGCGGCCTGGACCAAAGCCGCCTCAACATCACTTTTAACGGGGTGCCCCTGAATGACATGCTGGACCAGGGCGTGTTCTTCTCCAACTTTACCGACATCATGAACAGCGTAGGTCGCGTGCAGGTGCAGCGCGGCGTGGGTTTTTCTACCAATGGCTCCGCTTCTTTTGGCGGTTCTATCAATTTTCAGGGGCCCGATATCTGGCAGGATGAGCCCAGCGCCGAACTGCAGTTTAATGCCGCCACCTTTGCCACCGGCCTCAGCAGGCCCACCTGGACCCGCGGCTTGCCCATAGCTCCTAATGATCCTGCTCTGGGGGAGCTCAACACCTTTCGGGGCAGCGCCGAATTCAAATCGGGGGTGATAGACGATAAATTCGCCTTCTACGGACGGATGAGTAATTTTAGCAGCGAGGGTTACCGTTACCACAGCGGCACGGAAAGTTGGTCTATGTTTTTGAGTGGCGGCTATCGCGGGGAAAAAGACCTGCTCACCTTTACCGTCTTCAACGGCCGCAGCCGCAGCCAGCTGGCTTACACGCCGGTGCCTTTGCCCCTGATCGAGGCCGATCCCCGCACCAATCAAAATTTTGAACAGGATCGGGACAACTTTGGCCAGCAGCTGGTGCAGCTGCGTTATACCCGGGAGCTAAGGGAGCATCTGCACAGCACCACCAGCCTTTACTACGGCGGGGCCGGGGGAGATTTCCCCTTTGGCCTGGCGGATTCTACCGGTCAGTTTACCGGCCAGATCAACTACCCGCTTACCAACCGGCACTTTGGGGCTTTCAGTAACCTACTCTACGAAGAGGATAACCTGCGCCTCCGCGGCGGCTTGCACGGCTATACCTTTAAGCGGGAAAACTGGGAAACCCTCCTCCCCGATAATGTAAACCGCATCTACAGCGACAGCACCCGTAAAAATGAGATCAGCGCCTTTGCCAATGCCGCCTACACCCTGGGACGCTTCACCCTGCAGGGAGATGTACAGCTGCGCCACAGCACCATCCAGTTTTACGGCGATCGCCGCTTTTTGGCCACCGGCACCCACTTGCCCCAGTACCGCTACAGCTTTTTAAACCCCAAACTAGGCCTCACCTACCAGGCCAGCCCTAAGCTGCAAGTCTACGCCTCCTTTGGGCGTACGGGAAGGGAGCCCACCAAATTTGACCTCTGGGGTGGCGTAACCCGGCTGGATAGCAATAATCTGGCCCAGGTGCAAAACCCCGATGCCGCCGTACAGCCTGAGTACGTCAATGACCTGGAAGTAGGGGTCCGCTACCGGCGGGGGCCGCTCCAGGCCCAAGCCAATTTCTTCTGGATGGCTTTTAGGAATAAGATAGAGCCCATCGGGGAGCGCATCGCCTTCGTACAGCTGCGCAAAAACGTAGACCAAAGCACCCGCACCGGCCTGGAAGTTTCCGGCAGCTGGCGCCCCGCTCATGGCTTTTACCTGGAAGGAATGGGCGCTTTTAACTACGCCCGGATAGCGCGCTATGCACCCGAAAATGACGCCCAAAGCGAAGTGTATAAAAATGTACAGCCCGCCCTCACGCCTACCTGGCAGGGCCGGCTTACCGCGGGCTATCAAACCCGGCAGGGGCTCTCGGCCGAAATAACCGGCCAGTACCTGGACCGCAGCTTCCTGAGTCCTAAAAACCAACCAGGCTTCACCGTACCCTCCTCCTTGGTAGCGCATGCCCGGGTGAGCTGGAACTTCTGGAAAAAGAGTACCCTGGCTCTGCGGGTACAAAATCTTTTTGACGCGCTTTACTATACTTACGGGGAAGTCGCTTTCCGGAACAGTGAAAAAGTACCCGCCTACTACGTGCAGCCGCCACGCAACCTAAACCTGATGCTTACCCTCCGTTTTTAAAAACCTATAAAAGCCCGCAAAGCCCCGCCGGGAAAGCGCTTTCCCGGCGGGATTTATCCACCGCCTAAAACAAGACCCCATGAAAGCATTAACCTCAATAGCCGGGGCGCTCCTTCTTCTGAGCAGCTGCCAAAACCCGGCACCGCCAAAACAAACCAACCATGAACCGACCCAGGCTGAGGGCGCGGACACCCTGCGGCTGGCCTTTGACTGGCGCCCCAATGCCCTCCACAGTGGCATACTCCTGGCCCAAAAACGCGGCTGGTACGACAGCGCAAACCTGGTGCTGGATTGGTTTACCCCGGAAGTGGACCAGTACCAGAAAAAGCCCATCTGGCGCTTGCAGGATGACGAGGTAGATCTGGCCATAGGCCCCACGGAACACATCTTTCGCTACGGAGCTGCTACCGACACAACGCCCGCAAAAGCGGTGCAAGCCATCGCTACCATCTTGCAGGACGACCTCAGCGCCTTCGTTACCAAGCCCGGCTCCGGACTGGATAGGCCGCGCAAACTGGACGGCGCCCACTACGGAGGCTATCATACGCCGCTGGAACAAGCCATCCTGCGCGATATGATCCAGAACAACGGCGGAAAAGGACAATTTCAAATGAGCACGCCCCCCCGACTGAGTGTCTGGGAAGCCTTTAAGCGCGACTCGGTAGCCCTGTGCTGGGTTTTCCTGCACTGGGAAGCCACCCAGTGGGAACTGGCGCACGACACCGCCCTCAATTCCTTCATCCCCAATGACTACGGCGTTCCATATGGCTACTCTTCGGTGTTATTTGCGCCTGCAACGCCCACCGCACGGCAGGAAAGCCTTTACCGGCGCTTTTTAGCCGCCACCGCCCGCGGATACCAGGCAGTAGCCGCCCAGCCCCTTAAGGCCGCCAGGGAGCTACGGGGCTTCATTTCCCATCCCAATTACCAGGACAGTACCCTGCTCCGGGCCAGCTTTCAAAAAGTAGCGCCCGCCTTGCTTCGCGAGGGCCAGTGGGGCCGGCAAGCCACCGCAAAATACCGGCGATACTTACGCTGGGTGAAAGGGCAAAACCTGTGGAAAAGTAGCCAAGCCCTCCGCAGCGAAGATGTCTTTACCAACCGTTATTTCGCGCCGCAGCCATAGGAAGCCCTGCCTCCCAAGCAGACCTTCCCCCAAATAACGGATATGCCCTTAACAGCGAACCAGTTTCTTTTGGGGGTGGTTTTACTTTTGGCCTCCGGCCAAATGAGATGCCACGCCCAAAATCCCGAAATGCTCCCCGAAGCCACCGCGCGGGGCCAAAAACAAAACGCCGAGCTGCTCCGGCCCAACCGGATGGTGACCGTTCTGGACAGCCAGGAAATAGCCCAGATACCCGCCATGACGGTGAGCGACTTACTGGATTTTGTGGGCGGTGTAGATGCCCGGCAGCGGGGCGCCCTGGGCGTTCAGACCGACCTAAGCATGCGGGGAAGCAGTTTTGAGCAGGTGCTGGTGCTGCTCAACGGGGTGCGGCTGAGCGACCCCCAAACGGGCCATCACCTGATGAACTTACCGGTGCCCCGGGAAGCCATAGCCCGCATCGAGGTGATGCAAGGTGGGGCTTCCTACCTCTTCGGTAGTCAGGCCTTTGCCGGCGCCATCAACATCATTACCAAGAAGCCCACCAAAAACCAGGGCCAGCTACGCCTCAGCGCCGGGAGCCACCGAAGTTTAAAAACCGGCTACAGCCAGCACTGGGCCGGGAAAAAGCACCAAACGCTCCTTTCCGGGGGGTATACCCGCAGCGCTGGTTTTAAACGCAATACCGATATGCAGCGGGGGCAGCTCTTCGGGCAGAGCCGCTGGGCGCTCAACGACTCCCATCAAGTCCAGCTTACGGCGGGCTACCGGGACCAGGGGTTTGGGGCACAGGGTTTTTATTCCAGCCGGTTTCCGCTGCAGTATGAGCGTACCAAAACGCTGCTTCTCAATGCCAGCTGGACCTCGCAGCGCCAGCAGCTGCGCTGGCGGCGACGGCTTTACTGGCGGCGCAACTGGGACGCCTTCCAGCTTTTCCGGGAAGGACCGGGATTTTACCAAAACCGCGGGGGCTTTCTGGTGATGCGCGCCGATACGGCCCCCGGCTGGTACCAAGGCGCTAACCACCACCGGAGCGATGTGCTGGGCGCAGAGCTGGATGTCCGCTGGACCCTGCCAGACGAAACCTGGCTGGACCTAAGCGCCCATTACCGCCTGGAATACATACGGAGCAATAACCTGGGAGAATTACGCCCCCAGCCCTTACCGGTAGCCGGCAGCGATGCGCGTTACACGCGCGGCGATGAACGGCACAACTACCGCTTTAATGTCCAACATTTCCGGCGCCTGGGCGGAGGCCTAAGTTTACGGCTGGCTTTGCAGAGCAACTACAACAGCACCTTTGGACTGGATCTCCTGCCCGGCCTCACGGCGGGATGGAAGCCTAACGGGGCCACTAAATTTTATGCCGCCGTAAACCGCTCTTTCCGCCTACCTTCCTTTACGGATCTTTACTACGACCTGGGGGGCGCCCGCGGCAGCGAGCAGCTGCAGCCCGAGTATAGCTGGAATTACGAAGTAGGGGGCAAGTGGAGGAAGAAAGGTGTCTTATGGCAAGCTAGCATTTTCCGGCGGGAGGGGCATAACATCATCGACTGGATTCAGCGCTGTGACACCTGCGAGCTGATAGCCAGCAACACCACCCGGGTAAATATGAATGGCCTCAACGCGAGCCTATCCTGGCGCCAAGCGCCTTGGCAGGAGAAAATAGGCATGCGCCGGTTAAGCTTAAGTTATCAGTACCTAAAAGCGGATGAATTTACACCGCCCTATGAGTCCCTCTACGTACTGGATTATCTACGCCACCAGCTCACCGCCCGAGCTCAACACCAAGTAGATCGGAAGAGCGTCGTGTAGGGAAAGAG
>CAJXMS010000096.1 GCA_913056475.1 uncultured Bacteroidota bacterium | reverse complement strand
CCGGACTCATGGGAGGTCTCATGGCGTGCCAGTCCAATAAGCACCCCCAAAAAAATAACGCACCGGGGGGGGCTGATTCGGTATCCAATGTCCGAAGCCAGCCAGTAGATACGCAGGGGCAAGACTCGCTGGCGGCTCTTCAGCGGCGCATCGGGAAGGATTCCACTGATTTAAAGGCGCTCCTCGAACGGGCGCGTATCAATAAGAAATTGGACAAGTTGGAAAAGGCCAAATTAGATCTTTACCAGGCCCAAAGGCTGGACAGCAGCCGCGCCCGGACCTTGAAGCTGCTGGGGGAGGTCATGCTCGAGGCCAATCGCAGCCGGGAGGCCCGCAACTACTGGCGCCAGTGTGCGGCTCAAAACCCGGATTACCTGCCCTGCCGGGTGCGCCTGGCCCGTCTCTTTTATACGGTAGGGGATTTTGAGAAAGCTTTAAAGTGGGTTAATGAGGCCCTGGACCTGGATAAATATCACGCAGAAGTATATTTCCTGAAGGGCCTTATCGTGCGGGATAAAACCGGCGATACCAACCGGGCACTCCCCTATGTTCAACGCGCTACCGAGCTGAAAACCGATTATTTGGAAGCGCTAGATGCCATGGGGGTAATGCTTTCGGCCCAGGGTGATACCCTGGCGCCTTATTATTACCAGCGTATTCTAGATATAGAACCTCAGCGGGCGGATATTCACTATAAGCTGGGCGTGTACTACATGAACCAAGACCAGCCCAACCGGGCTATAGAGGCCTACACCAAAGCCACTGAGCTTAACCCAACCTATGCGGATCCTTACTACAACCTGGGTTATATGTTTATTCAAATGAAGGACTATGCTACGGCGCGGGATTATTTCACCAAGGCTATTAAAGCGGAACCGAAAAAGCATAAATCGTATTACGGGCGGGCCTACGCTTATGAAATGCTGGGCGACGTGATAAACGCTCGCCAAGACTATCAAAAAGTGCTGGAGCTGGTGCCCCAGCACCGCCCGGCGCGGAAGGGCTTAAAGCGCGTTCAGGAGGCAAAAGCTGGGCCTTAATGGAAGATGATTGGTGCCAGCATCCGCAGTGGAATGAAGATATCCACCGAAAGTTTTATGACCACTACCACCGCAAAAGCCGGAGCGAACAGGAGCGGGGCCTGCTGAAACAGGCGCACCGCTGGAGTCAGCTCGAGGAGCAAGAGGCCCTCAAGGCAGCGGAGTCGCTGATGATTTTGTGGTTTATGCATCACGGTGACTCCCAAGATGCCCAGAAAGCCCAAAGGCTGATTGAATACATTAATAAACGCCTCCGGCTACTGGAGGGAGAGGGGCTTATGGGGCAGTCGCTTGAGCCGCCCCCAGCGCCGAAATAAGTCGCTGGGGGTAGTCCGTAATGATGCCATCTACGCCCCAATTTTTTAATTCCTTAGCCCGATTTATTTGGTTGACCGTCCAGGGAATCACTTCAAAGCCTTGACTTTGCAGTTCTTTTACTTGCCGGGCACTAGTGAGGCGGCTGCTTTCCGGGCTGTATACTTCGGGTTTAAAGCCCAGCTTTTTGAGCTGCTGGGCCAGCGGTGGATCATCTGGGGCGGCCAGCAGAGCTAATTTTAATTGCGGATAGCTGCGGTGAGCGTAGCGCAAGGCACGGGGGTCAAAGCTCTGAAGGGTGGCTCGCTCACCAACTTTGGTCGCGCGGATGGCTTTTACCACGGCATCTACGTATATTTTTACCGAGGGATAATAGCGATTGTCCCAGGCGGGGCGGCTTTTGATCTCCACATTGTACTGCGGGTCAGCTCTATTGAGCTGAAGGGCAGCCTGTTCTCCGTGGAGAATGGCTTCCAGGAGGGTGGGTTTTACCGCTTCAACGGGGGACTGTCCGGGGAAATCCGGATGGCGGCGGGATCCACAATCGTAGCGCTGGACTTGGGCCACGGTCATGTTGAAAATATTGGGGCGGGCCGTGTCTGGCAAGGCTTGGCCGGTGCTGTCCAGGCAAATGAGCGGGTTTAGATAGGGCTCATGAGAGAGGAGGGGCACGGTATCTCGGGTGAGTACTACATCCATTTCCAAAGTGGTTACCCCATCGGCCAAGGCAATGGTGAAGCCTTCAAGGGTATTTTCGGGTGACTCGCCGCGGGCGCCGCGGTGTCCCTGCCAGTCAAAGTCCCGCTTGCTGTTTTGGGAAGCATTCTGGCAGGCGCTTAAGCTTAGGATGAGAAGGAGGTACAAGCCTCTGCGCATGGGTGGGGGTTATTTTTTAGCGTTACGGGTGGCCTGGGCTATCCACTCCCAGGTTTTATCGTCTATGGCTTCCAGGAAATTCATTTGGCCGGCCCCCAGGAGCCATTCGCCACCGTCTATGGTTACTACTTCGCCGTTCATGTACTCCGCGAAGTCGCTTACCAGGTAAGCAGCGAGATTGGCCAGTTCTTGTCTTTCGCCGGCTCGTTTGAGGGGCACCTGGTTTTCTACCTTGAGGCGTTCCCCCATATCGCCGGGTAGGAGGCGGCTCCAGGCTCCTTCCGTGGGAAAGGGGCCAGGGGCTATGGCGTTAAAGCGGATGCCGTGGCGCGCCCACTCTACCGCCAGAGAGCGGGTCATGGCGGTGACGCCGGCCTTAGCCATCGCCGAGGGTACCACAAAAGCAGACCCCGTGGAGGCATAGGTTGTTACGATATTGAGCACCGTTCTGGGCTTTTCCGCTTGGGCAATCCAGTGTTTGCCAAAGGCCAGGGTAGCATTTTTGGTGCCTTTTAAAACGATATCAATCACCGCATCAAAGGCGCCCGGGGATAATTTTTCGGTGGGACTGATAAAATTGCCGGCGGCGTTATTCAAGAGGACGTCTACCTGCCCAAAGTGGGCCAGCGCACCGTCTCGAAAGGCCTCTACTTCCTCGTAACGCCGCACATCGCAGCTCTGATAAAATACGTCCTGCCCGCTTTTTTCTTTCATTTCGGCGGCGGCTTTTTGGAGGACTTCCTCGCGCCGGCCGCAAATGGCCAAACGGGCGCCCAGGCTTAAAAAATATTCGCCCATGGAGCGCCCCAGTCCAGTGCCGCCTCCAGTGATGGCGATGACTTTTCCTTCCAGTGCATCATCCCTCAGCATTCCTTGATTGCGCATAAACTAGATAATCAGCTATTAGAAGCCGCCAAGGTAGCTATTTTGGGGGCGGCGTCCGCGGCCCTTAGAGGAGTTCCTGCAATTTTTCGGGGGGGCGGCCCAGAACAGCGCTTTTATCGCTTTCCAGAATGGGGCGTTGCATCAGCTTGGGATACTCGATCATGGCCAGGATCAGTTCCTCCTCACTGAGTTCCTTTTCTTTAAAGTGGGCTTTCCAGTCTTTTTCGTTTTTGCGGATCAGGGATTCAGCCGGAAGCTCCAGCTTGGCGAGCAGTGCTTCCAATTCGGCCTGGGTGAGCGGTTCTTCCAGGTATTTGCGTAAGGTATAGGAAAGGCCGGCTTCTTCCAGCAGGGCCAGGCCTTCCCGGCTTTTTTGGCAACGCGGGTTGTGGTAATAGGTATACATCTGCTTTTTAGCGCATTAGGTGAAGAAATCCTTTTTGCTGATGGCTTTGCCCGCAAATATCACCATAATCCACCAAGTAATAGAAGACCGTTTCGGTACCCTTCTGTCCTTCCCATCGGCCATTCCAGCGGTCCCGGGGATCCTTCGTTTCGTAAACGGGCTGGCCCCAGCGGGTGTAAATGCGCAGGTGGTAGTTTTCCAAGAACTGGGTCGGAAAACCGGGTAGCAAGCCAAAGCGGTCGTTTTGTTGGTCACCATTGGGCGTAAACACGTTGGGGAAGGCGAGCTGCTGCTCCTCGTCCAGGGCGTACCATTCTGCTTCCAGCTCAAAGGATTGCCCGCACGCGGTATCATAGGCCCGGGCCTGGAGGCGGTAGTTTCCCGGCCCCAAATTTTCTAAGCGTAAGGAATCTTCATGCCGGCCCAGTAAGTTCCCGTTTAGCCGGTAGCGGACTGAGTCTACCGGACGGCCTTCCAGGCCAAGCCTTACGGAAGAGGCGGCCCGGCAGGGATCATAATTAACCACCAGGCGGGGCTGGCTATTCCGTTCGGTAATTTCTACTTCTTTGACCAGGGTATCGCGCCGGTTGCATTCTTCATCGATGGCAATGAGCTGTACATCATAGCGCCCCCGTGCGTAGCTGTGCTGGGGGGAAGCAACCGTGGCGGTGCCGCCATCCCCAAAGTCCCAAATGAAGCGATCGGCAGCGGTACTTTGATTAACAAACTGAACGATAGGCGTGGCTTGGCAGCTATCAAAGCTGGTGGTAAAAGCCACCTGTAGCGAGTCGCTGCGGCCGTAAAAGCGGAGCTGCGTAGTATCGCTCAGCTGGCAGTTGGTGTCTAGGGCGATAAAACGCAGCGTATACCAGCCGGTATCCTGTAAACGGGTGGAAAGACTGTCGCTTACCGTGTCGCGCCGGCCGTCTGGGTAATCGACCAGAAGGAGGTCATCATTGATACTCCGGTTTTCCAAGGCGGCCTGGTAAGGTAGGCATATGGTATCGCCGCTTTGGAGGTTTTCTGCTTGTACGATCGCTTTTACGGCATTGGCTTCCATATCAAAGCGCAGGGTGGCCATGTTGCAGTTGCGGGCGTTATTAACCCGGGAAAAGGCGGTAGGGGTGGTTGGAAAAGCATCACTTCCGCCACATCCAGCGCATACGCCCTGAAAGATGGTGCCATCATCCAGGAAGCGGCTGGAGCCCCCATCTACGTGATCATAGGCGCCTGGAGCCCCGAAAAAGCTGGCAAAGTTGAGCCGCTCCCAGCTGGCATCCAGGGAGAAAAAGTAAAAGTCTTCCCCATCGGTCGTGCTTTGGTAGGGGTTTTTTAGGGGAAGGTTTTGGTTGCGCATACTCCCGGCCGCGTTGCCTCGCACCGAAGAGGTGTTCATAAAGCCGGAGAGATATAGATTATCGCAATCATCGATCAGCAGGGCCGTGGGGGAAATATTGGTCATGCCGGAGTCACTGGTGCCAAAAACGGTACTGCGGAGATTTTGATCCAGCGAGGCGTCAAACTGTTGCAGGAATTGACCGCTGTTGGGGTTGGCATAAAACGCACTATCGCTGATGGGGAAGGTACCATAGGTTTGGCCCAGCACATAGAGGGAGCCATTCTTGCCCAGCTCGCCGAAATAAGCCAGGTCATCCTTGCTGGTGCCCGTGTAGGTGTAAGTCAGCAGCCCACCATCGCTCATTCGGAGGGCCACCAGCAGCCCGTCTACCTGCCCCTGAATATTGCTTCGGTAGCCCGCTAAATTACCCGGAGGACGCCAGGCTGCGCTATCTGAGGCACCACTGAGGTAAAGCCGCCCCCGTTTGGGCGCCATGGCCAGGGAAAAGAGCGCATCTATATGAGGCCCCCCGATGTAAGAGCCCCAGCGTAGACTGCTTAAATCGGCCGTGAGGGAGGCAGCATAGCCATCCTGGGGCCCCGATAAATTGGGCTGGGCCGCGGCACTGGTGGTAGGAAGGCCGGGCGAGCGGGCATTGCATACCAGGTAAATGTTTCCGTTACTGTCCAGGCCCAAATCGCCCCGGAAATTGTCGCCGTAATTGTAGTTCATGAGGTGATTGCCCCCATCTAGACCGGTGTCGCCCAGCAGGGTAGAGGCCTTGAGAAAACCGCCCGTGCTGTCCAGGATGCTCACGAATATATCGCTGGCAGAATCGGTTTGAAAGCTGTTAAAATCGCCCAGGGCGCCGCTGGTTCCTCCGTCCTGCAGGGTGTCCAGCGCTTGAGGCGTAATTGGATAGTCCAGCGAACCGGTGGTGCCCAAAATGATGAGCTCCCCCCCGGGACGCTCCAGCGAACTAAAAGGTACCTCGCTAGAACTCCCTCCTAGATAGGTCGCATAGCGCAAGACGCTTCCTTGTGGTCCGTAACGCGAAATGGCCACATCAGCACTGCCGCCCTGAAAGCTATCCTGAAAAGACCCTACCGTAGCCGGGTAGCGACGGCTACCACTCGGGGTAAAGGCTACCCCTACACCGTAAGCCCCGCCATCGGCGGCGGGAGTAGCAGTAAAGCCCCAGTTATCTACTTCGCTGCCACTGTAGGTGCTAAAGACCAGCGAGGGGTCTATCACGAGGGTGTCTTGCTGCGGGCGTTTCTTAACCGAAAACTGCACTTCCCGGCCATCTACCACAAAGGCATTGGCCACTTCCTGGGCCTTTCCGTGCCAATAGGTTCTGGGGCGGGTCTCCAGGAGCGTTTGTACGGGAGTGCCAAGGAGCAGGGCAGCTCCTTTGCGTCCCATCCGCGATAGCCCCTCGTACCGCAGGCGGATATCGGCAGGATTGCCCCCCGGCTTTACCCAAAACTCATACTTTAAAAGGCCCCCTGCACTGCGCCGGTAATGTAAGTCGATATGGGGGTATACCTCCGGGTACACCACCTCTTTATACTGACGGAGGCCTTTCTGCCACCTCTCCTGGTCGCGTCCCAGGATAAAATTTAGTTTCCCGGCCAGGGGCTTCTTCCCTATTCCGGCTACGCCGCTACGGGCGCCCACCAACTTCATGCGGTATACATGCCCCTGGCGGGCTTCCCGGGGCTTATGCTGATGTGGGTGCTGTAGCTGGGGTCCCAGTTTATTTTCATAAAGCCGCCAGGTGAGGCTTTCGGAGCGGAGGTAGGCCACCTGGCCATGGGAAAGAAACCGGAAGTCAAAGCGGCCTTTCCACTGTCCTTCCTGCGGTACAAAGCCCTGCTGCTGGGCCCCCAGAGGACCTGCTACCGGGCCCAGCCACCACAAAAGCAAGCCCCAGAGCAGGAAAGGGGAGCGGGAAATTTTACGCACAGGACCAGCAGGGCTTACCACAGATCAATCTCTTTTGACAATCCTCTAAGGTAACACAACTGATGCTACTCAAGGCGTTCTTCCTTAAAAATGGCGGTTTTGGCGGGGGCTCCTTCCCGCAAATAGCCGCGAAGCATTCCTTTGGTGTTAAATTCCATGATGATTTCGCCGGTATGACTCACCCCTATGAGGCCGCCGTCGCCCGCTCCGGGTTGGAGGGTTTCATGGAGGAGGTGCTGAGCCGCCGCTGCTCCCGACTCTCCGCGGTGTTGCATACGGCTGTGGAGGCTATGAGCGATGGCATAGCGGATAAAGTATTCGCCGTGCCCGGTACAGCTCACCGCCACCGTGCTATCATGGGCATAGGTTCCGGCTCCTATAAGCGGTGAGTCGCCTACGCGGCCGTGGCGTTTGCCCATCATCCCGCCAGTGGAGGTGCCGGCGGCCAGGCGGCCCTGGCGGTCGCGTACGGCGCAGCCTACGGTCCCCATTTTGCCGGGGCTGTTGGCCGGACGGCTTTCGCTAGCCCCGTAGCGTTTTTTATAGCTTTTTAGTTGTTTTAAGCGTTGGGGCAGCACCAGATAGTTAGAATCTACCCGGGTAAGCCCTTTTTCTATGGCAAAACGATCGGCCCCGGCGCCGCTCAAAAGCACGTGCCGGCTGTATTGCTCTACGGTCCGTGCAGCCTGGATGGGGTTTTTAATGCAGCTAAGACCGGCCACGGCTCCCGCCCGCTGGCCGCGTCCTATCATCAGGGAGGCATCCATGGATACCTTCCCGTTCCAGGTAAGCACACTACCGCGACCGGCATTAAAGAGGGGGCTATTTTCCAGTACGGAGAGGCAGGCCACTACCGCGTCGGCGGCTTTTCCACCGGTATCTAATACGGCCGCGCCTTGCTCCAGCGCTTCGGTCATAGCCTTATGGTACTGTGTCCTCTTTTCGGCACTCAGCTTTTTGGGTGTGAGCCTATTGCCGGCTCCACCGTGTAGTACCAGGGTGTAGCGGTCTTTTTGGCCTTCGGCCAAATGTGCGAGCAGGCAAATGAGGAGTAGTAGGATCTTTTTCATGGGCGGGATAATTCATAGGCCTTGCCCAAGATAGCAATTCCATTCCGGAAGTGGGAAAGCCGGGGGCGGGGTAAATCACATTTGGCCGCCAGGCCGCTATTCAAAAGCGCTGAGGGCCTCTGCTACTACGAA
>CAJXMS010000095.1 GCA_913056475.1 uncultured Bacteroidota bacterium | reverse complement strand
AATAACCCTGCCGGTCCGGCTTCACTCCAAAGTCCTGGAAGTTGATAATGTAAGGCGGCTGCGCCGGCTTTGCAATGGTGGCGATGGACTGGTAAGGTCCGTAGTAAGATTGGGCCCGCTCGATCTGGTAATCTTTCACGTCTGCCTTCCCATCTATGTATGTATTCAGCGTGATAGAGCCACGGTTATTATCATTGGTCACCTGGGCTATATAAAGCTGATCCGATTTATTGAGCACCTGGGGCTGTACACACAACTCGTTAGAGCTGGTGGTAATACCCTGAGCGGTGTCGTAGGCTTCCACCGTGTAGCAGTAGGTGTTTTCGCGGTCTACGCTTTTCTGCAGAAAGGTGGTATCCGTAGGCCCTCCCTCGAAGAGCAATACCCGAGGAAGCACGTTGCCATTGCCTTCGGTAATTTGCACGTAGAGATTGTAGCCATCGGCTCCCGTGGGAAAGCCTTCGTAGGTATTCCAACTGAGCTTAGAGGTTCCCTCGCATTTATTCAGGTAGTTTCGCAAGTGGATGGTTTTGTGACTCGTCGCCGCCAGGTCGTCGCTAGCATTACCGCAACTGTCAACGGAAACAACCTTTAACTCCTCGGAGCGCGAATCGGCCTGGCTTCCCGGCCAAACGTACGGCGAAGGGCTGCCCGCCGGAAGGGTATCCACCAGTATCCAGCCGTTTTGGGGATCGTTGTAGAGGAGCCGGAAAGCCACAATATCATCCACGGAGTCCGTATTAAAGTCCATTGCGGCTTTACCGTTCTGAACGGTCGCCCTTCTTAGGTAGATATTTTCATTATTGGTCTTATCCTTAAAGGTCCCTGTATCAATGGTGGAGCCACTAAAACAATTGGCCACGGTGTCGGGCACCCGTATTTGATAGCCCACTTTCCTATTGCACACCTGAACGGTGTCCACGTAGTTAGTATTGGTTGTGGTGCCTGCCAGTTGCCAGTTGCCACTACTGGCGGGTATTTCTTTCCATATTTCGTATTCACTCGCCCCCGCTGGTAGATTACCACTGGCAGAGTAAGGCGTCCAGGAAAGATCAGCTCTTTCCGGACTGTTGCCGGGCGGTATCGGGTTCATTGTGAGGGTCATGTTACGCCTTATAGGGCTCTTACGGGACAGGAAGTCACAGGGCCCCGTACTCATGCGGATATAAAAATAGGACACTTGCCCTTGGGAAGGCACCGTGGTAGTGCTGGTGGTGCGATTGGTGATACTATCCACCACCGTAAAGGGCCCGTTGGGGGAGCTGGCCCCATAAATTTTATAGTAATTGAAACCCAGGATTTGCAAAGCACTATCCATCTGCACCGGATCCCAGGAAAGGGTCACCGAACCATTTCGGTTTTTCTTTACGCAAGTAAAGCGGGGCGGCTCAGGTTTACCGGCCAGCACCTCTACAATGATGGTAGCCAGTCCAATCTTATTGGCGGAACAGCCGTCATCCTGCATTTTGATAGTAAAGAAGTACGTGTTGGTAGCAGAACCACAGCCCCCGAAGTTGAGGTGTACACACTGTGGGATCCAGAAAAACTCTACCGTATTTTGAATCGTGTTGGTAAAACCACCGCTGGGATTAAGACTGGTAAGAGTAGCACAGGGCGCCGCCCCGTTACAGCCCGTCTGGCTGTTGGGACTTTGAGAATTTATCTGCAGCCCGCCCGCGTTCATCGTTATGGACTGAAAGGTACCATCAGAAAACTGGTCTAAATCCTTTCCCGAGAGCCGGAATTTCACCGTGTCATCCGGAAATACACTGGTACGGTATACGTTCCCGTTTCTTTTCATAAAGGGGTATACCGCTGTATCTATTTCCACCGTAGGCTTAGTGGGATTCACGTTACATTCGCTGGGGGCCAGGAAGTGAAAGGGTACGTCCCGGTACACCTCCCCGATCAATTGACCGCAGCGGTATTCGGATATTTTCACGCAGCTGGCGTACCAGCCGGATGCGGGATTATACACCTCGGTGGTCATCTCTCCACTCTCCGGATCCAGGGTATTGGGTCCGTTAGAGGGATTTTCACTGGCATCCGGAAAAGGAGCTGCGCTAGAATATCCGCCGCTCCAAGCTATAGAATTCCCCGCTCCTTGGAGGGGATCTGCCCAGTTAAAAACTAATGAGTCAATATCTTTATCCGAAGGGAGGTGATTAAAGGTGTATTTAAACCCTTCGCAGGTAACCCCGTTGGCGTCTTGATCAAACTGAGGACTGTTATCGTAGCAGGTGGAGGTATTAAGCGGCTGAGAAGCCCCAGGCGGAGTGTAAGGATACATTTTCGCCCGCAGATAGTACCCGCCGGTGTTGGTGTTTTCCAGGCCTGGTCGGCAACAACTGCTCCAGGAGAATTCCCATCCGTTGGCCGGAGGCGTACCACTTAAGCTTACCGGACTACTTCTAAAAACGCCCTTCTCAATGGCCCCCTCGTCTCCCGCGCTGCAGTCCAGCTGCGCGTTAGGATCCGGACAGGTAGGGGAAACGTCCGTAAGACTGATCCGCGATACACTTATACTACCCTGTGGCCCATCTATGGTTTGCGTACCGCTGGGCATGTTGATGCCCGTACAGTCCCGGTAAAGTACCAGAGTAAAAATATAGTCTCCGTTCTGGGCACATTCCCAGTAAATTTCCCCGCCCAGCAAGTGCGAGGCTTTGGCCTGGGGAGTAAATAAGAGGCCAACCAAAGTCAGCAGTAGTATTTTAGCGTAACGCATAATTTCTCCTTTTTCTATTCATCAAAATAAGTAAATAATAACCAGATGGCACCAGCTTAATTAGTCTAAGTGCTATTTGGATGAGTTTCCGACGGTTTGCGAGCAGGAGAGATTCCGGCAAGTCCTGTGGTGGTCTGCCCAAATCTCCTCCACTACTGCGGCGGCCGGCTTTATCGTTCCTATCATACTGCTCACCTGACCTATTTCCAGCTCGCCCTGTTCCATATCTCCTTCAAACATCCCTTTTTTGGCCCGCGCCCGGCCCAGCAGCTCCTTCAACTCTTCCGGGCTGGCATTGTGCGCATAGGCCGTTTTCACCGCATCGTAAAAACCATTTTTCATCATCCGCACGGGGGCCAGCTCTTTGAGCGTGAGTATCGTATCACCTTCCCGGGCACCCACCACCCGATCTTTGAAGTGGGGGTGGGCACTGCTTTCCTCCGTGGCCACAAAGCGCGAGCCTACCTGAATGGCCTCTGCCCCCAGCGCCAGGGCCGCCGTAAGGTGCCGCCCGGTGGCGAAGCCGCCGGCTCCTATCACCGGAATATCCAGGGCCGCCGCTACCTGGGGCAGCAGCACCATGGAGGTGGTTTCATCCCGACCGTTATGTCCGCCGGCTTCAAAACCTTCGGCCACTACCGCATCCACCCCCGCTTCCTGGGCCTTGAGGGCAAATTTCAGCGAACTTACCACGTGTACCACTTTTATACCCCGCTCCTGCAGCCATCCGGTGTATTTTTTGGGATTACCGGCTGAGGTAAATACCACTGGCACCTGCGCTTCCGCTATAATATGCAGGTGATCTTCAATTTGCGGATAAAGCATGGGCACATTGACCCCGAAGGGCCGCTCAGTGTGCTTCTGACACTTTTCAATCTGCGCCTGCAACACCTCCGGGTACATAGATCCCGAGCCGATGAGCCCCAGCCCTCCGGCATTACTTACCGCCGCCGCCAGTTTCCAACCACTACACCAGATCATGCCCGCCTGGATGATGGGATAGCGGATGCCCAGTAAGCGTGTCAATCTATTTTCCATAACCCGCCCGCATTATTTTTTGGTGATATACCCCGGCCTCACTTTTCACCCGGAGCAGGTATAGGCCTTCGGCCAAATGTGGTTCAATCCGCAAGAGGCCGCCCGGTTTTATTACGTCCTGGCTCTGGTACACCCGGTTGCCCCGTAGGTCTGAGAGCTCGAGACGCACTTCCATAGGTCCCGGAATAGCTCCTACCTGCAAATAAAGGCGCTGCCGAAAAGGCGTAGGGTACACTTTTAAGGGGAGCGTTGAGGCCTTTAATTGCTCCAGGCCCAACAAAGACGCTTGGTGAAAATTGGGGATCCCGTAACCCAGCAGGCTATCTGGTTGGTAATATTGATGGGCACTGCGGCGGATCAGGTCCAGCACTTCCTGGGCATGAGACTGGGGTTTGGCTTCCAAAAGGCAAGCCGTAAGCCCCGCCACAATGGGGGCGGAAAAGGAAGTCCCAAAACCGGCTACAACCTGCCCCGCACTGGTAGCCAGGGTACTAAGGGCGCCCTGGGCGGCTACATCGGGTTTCACCCGGCCATCAGCAGTAGGTCCTACGCTGCTAAAGTTTACGTAATCGCCTTCGCTATTGACCGCCCCTACGGTCAGCACGCTATCCCCGTCGGCGGGGGCGGTAATGTACTGCCACTGGCTGCTGCCTGCATTACCAGCGCTTACCACCACGGCTATTCCTTTTTGCGCGGCCCTATCAGCGGCCCGGGTAACCAAGGCTACGTCGCCGTTCATATCAGCGTAGGTAAAATTGTCAGTAGAGTCATCAAATTCGGAATACCCGAGGGAGCTGTTGATCACGTCTGCCCCTACACTATCGGCATATTCGGCGGCGGCCAGCCAATTGTCCATTTCCACGGGGGTTTCCGAGCGGCCGTCTTCTGAATTCAGGAGGTAATACGAGGCATGGGGCGCCGTACCCACCATGCGACCGGGGGCAAGAGCGGCCATTACCGAGAGCACACTCGTGCCGTGGGTACCGCCCCGGTACACGTTGGTATCGTCGTACACAAAGGAATAGGTCCCCAGGACTCGGTTTTGCTGGTGCAAACTATCTAATACGCCGATGGTATCCGCGCCGGCAAAGCCCCCGTCGAGCACGGCAATCACCATTCCGCGGCCGGTGTAGCCGGAGTCATGCAGAAGATGGCCCCGCAGCATTTCGATCTGGCCGGCCGCAAAACCGTAATCCAGGCCTTGCTGCGCTCCCTTCGGAGCGCTTAAAGTTTGCCGGTGAGCTGCGCTCATCCCATTTTCGGGGCGCAGGAATTGCACTTTTCGCACCTGAGGCCATGCCCTTACCTGGGCTGGCAGGGCGCCTTTTACCAGAGCGTAGTTAAACCAACGACTGGCAAAAACTACTTCGAGGTCCAAGGCTTCCAGGGCATTAAGGTACGCGGGCGCTACCGGCAAATCAGAAGGCCCCAAAGGAATATCCATGCGCTGACGGCGCGCCAGGCTGCGAGGACTCAGGAGCTTTTCAGGGGTTTCGAGCAAAGCGTTCTGCTTCCCCTTGTCGGTAAAATACACCCGGTGGTACTGGGCCAGCAAGAGCCCGGGCAATAGAGAAAGCAAGATGAGGAGAACTAAGTAGTAACGGCTATGCATAAATGAAAAAACTGAAATTTAATAGTGGCCTCTTCTACATTTGGCCGGCAGGCCGCCTCCTAAAATACTTAAAAGGCAATAACCCCGGAGCCTATCAGTTCCTGATCCTGATACCAGGCCGCAAACTGGCCGGGGGGGCTGCGGGCGAGGTCTACGACCGGCTGATCGAGGCACGTGACTCCCTCGACTACGAGATCGATGGTGCGGTCTACAAGGTCAATGACCGGAGCGCATGGCCCACCCTTGGCAGTACCGCCCGAGCGCCGCGATGGGCACTGGCGCACAAACTACCGGCCCGGGAGGCGACGACCAAGGTCCAGTCCATTGTTCCCTCGGTGGGCCGCACGGGTGTGATAACGCCGGTGGCGGATCTCGCTCCGGTTGATGTGGGTGGCGTCACGGTCAGTCGGGCCACTCTGCATAACCTCGATGAAGTCCATCGCAAGGATGTTCGTGAGGGTGACACGGTCATGGTGCGCCGGGCGGGCGACGTCATTCCCGAGGTCGTGAGCGTGGTTGAATCACGCCGCCCTGATGATGCAGTGGCCTGGTCGATGCCAGACCGCTGTCCGGTCTGCGGCTCGGAGGTGGCACGTATTGATGGGGAGGCCGCTCACCGTTGTCTGGGTGGCCTTTTCTGCCCGGCCCAGCGCATGGGGGCGCTCATGCATTTCGTCTCGCGCCGGGCCATGGATATTGATGGACTGGGCGAAAAGCTCATTGAACAATTGGTCGAGCGCGAGCGTGTCCGAACGGCGGCCGATCTCTATGCACTGACGCCCGGTGATCTGCTTGGTCTTGACCGGATGGGTGAGAAATCCTCCACCAATCTCCTCAAGGCCATTGATGCCTCACGGGAGACAACGCTGCCACGTTTCCTTTATGCCCTGGGGATTGATCAGGTCGGCGCGGTCACAGCACGTCGACTCGCCGAGCATTTCGGCAGGCTGGAGGCGCTGATCAATGCCGACGAGGCAGCCCTCACCGAGGTGCCCGACGTTGGGCCGGTGGTGGCGGAATCCGTGCGGCGCTTCTTCGATCAGTCACATAATCGCGAGGTGATCGATGGTCTGCTCAACGCGGGTGTGACCTGGCCAAAGCCGCAGGACGACGGCGCGGATGCCGGCGAGGCACCACTCGAGGGCAAGACGTTCGTGCTCACCGGTGCGCTCTCTGCTTACACCCGGGACGAGGCCCGTTCCCGGATCGAGGCGCTGGGGGGGAGGGTCACCTCCAGCGTCTCCGGTAATACCGACTATGTCGTGGTCGGGGAGGATCCGGGATCAAAACGCGACCGCGCCGAGCAGCTTGGTGTGACGCTGCTCGACGAGGCGGCCTTCAGCGAACTGACCGCCTAGGCCGCTCTTGTGAGCGGCCCAGGCCCGGGTCGGATGCGGCTACTCCGGGTCGGGCTGCGCCCAGGCGGCCTCATAATCGATCTCTGCGTCGTCACGCAGGGACGCCAGGCGATTCTGAATGCGCTCGTTGATAACGCGCATCCGCAGCTGACCCGCCACGTCACCAAAGGCGGGGGCGGGCGTCTCGCGGGCTTCATCAAGACGGATTACGTGCCAGCCAAAGCGCGTTTCCACGGGCTCGGCGGTAAGCTCGCCGGCGTCCAGGCCGGCGACCGCCTCAGAAAACGGAGCGACCATGTCGCCAGCGGCAAACCAGCCGAGATCGCCGCCCCGCTGGGAGCTGCCATCCTGAGAGTACTGACGTGCGAGGTCGCCGAAATCCTCACCGCTCTCGAGTCGATCGATGATCCCCTCGGCCTGATCACGCTCCGATACGAGGATGTGACGGGCCTTGTACTCAAGCGGCGTTCCGCCGCCGAACTCCGCTTCATAACGCTCGCGCAGTACAGACTCGGGCACTGGTTCCTCGGCGGTCAGCTGGCGGACGAAAGCCTGGGCCAGGGACGTGCGGCGATTGTTGTTCAGCTGGGCCTGCAGCGCGGCGTTCTCGGCCAGGCCTTCTGCCTCGCCTGCCTGAGCCAGCAACATCAGGCTGATGATTTCGTCCAAAAATTGCTGGCGCTGCAGAGGCGGAATCTCTCTTTGGCCCTGCATCTGCTGAGCGATCAGCTGGTCAAGCTCACGCTCGGTGATGGTCTCGCCATTAACTTCTGCCAATACGGTCTGGGCTTGCGCAGGCGCAATGACAAACAATATGGCAACCAAGCTGCCTGCTAACGTGAACTGGGAAAAGCGTTTCATGAAAACCTCTTTAAGTTTCTTTGGGGGTAAGGGCATCAATGCTGAGTGCGTGAATGCAGTCATTGCGCATCGCATCGCCCATCGCCTGATAAATGAGCCGATGACGTGCAATTAAAGTCAGGCCCGTAAAATCCGGGCTCACTACACGCACATAAAAATGACCGCCGCCCGCACGGGCTCCCGCGTGGCCGGCGTGCAAGTGACTATCATCACGCACCTGCAAGTCGATTACATTGATCGCAGCCTCGATTCGGGTACGGATCATCGCGGGTCTTTCAGCAGCTCGATCCTGTTCGGTCATGGCATGACTTTACGAAATGGTTTGACGGTTACAGAAGTATAGACGCCGGCCTTTGTGTAGGGGTCGTCATCCGCCCACTCTTTTGCGGCCTGTAGCGAGTCAAATTCCGCCACAATCAGGCTGCCGGTAAATCCGGCAGGACCAGGATCTTCATTTTCAATCGCGGGAAACGGAC
>CAJXMS010000094.1 GCA_913056475.1 uncultured Bacteroidota bacterium | reverse complement strand
CCGACGTGGACGGCCGCGAGCAGATCCTCCGCATCCACACCGACGACACGCCGCTGGCTCCGGACGTGAGCCTGCGTGAACTCGCGGAGATCACCGGCGGCTACGAGCTCTTCATCCCCTTGATGATCGTCTCGGCCATCTCTTACTTGGTCACCAAGCGCCTTTTGCCCCATAGCATTTATACCAAGTCGCTGGCCAAAACCGGAGAACTGCTTACCCATAATAAAGATCAGGTGGTGCTGGCCCTACTGCGGATCGATTCCGTAGTGGAGCGTGATTTTAAACGGGTAAAACCCGAGATGACCCTCGGGGAATTGGTAAAAGTGGTAAGTACCTCCCATCGAAATCTCTTCCCCGTACTGGACGAAGCGCAGCAGCTGGTAGGCGTTCTTACCCTGGATGATTTTCGGCATATCATGTTCGATCAGAGTCTGTATGACAATACCTATGTATCCTCCCTCATGAACCCGCCCCCCGCCAAGGTAGATAAGAACGCCAGCATGAGCCAGGTCATGAAAAAGTTCCAGGATTCGGGCGCCTGGAACCTCCCCGTGATTGATAATAAGGGCAAGTACGTAGGTTTTGTGAGCAAGAGCAAGCTCTTTTCCGTATACCGTCGCAAGTTGTTGGAGTTCAGTTAGGAATGTCCCGCCCTTCCTCCTATCCCTGCCAGCGCTGGCGCCGGCGCCCTATGCCCCATCGGTGCAAGAAATAATAAACCACTTGAAAACGCACCCGCCCTGGGCACTACCAGGCTGAACGGGCAGGTGCTCAAGAATTTTCTGCTGCCTACTTAATGAGGCAGCTTATGCTTAACCAGGCCATAAAGGAAGGTGCCCAGCGCTGCGCTGGCTATCACCACCAGTAAGGGCAAGTAGCCCTGCCCCAAAAGCACAAACATGGGCCCCGGACAAGCGCCCGTGAGCGCCCAGCCCGTGCCAAAGATGGTACCTCCTAAAAGGTAGCGCCACAGGCTTAGTTTCTTATCGGGGATCACGATCGGGTGGCCGCTCAGATCCCGGAGTTTCCGGCGCTTAATCACCTGAGTGAGAATTACGCCCAGTACCACGGCTGAACCTATGATGCCGTACATGTGAAAACTTTGAAAATGAAACATCTCCTGAATGCGGTACCAGGATATGGCGCCAGACTTGGCCATTACAATGCCAAACAATGTGCCGATGGCTAAAAACTTAAGGTATTTCAAGGTAGTGTATTTTTAAGGGTTGAAGGATGCTGAACCGCTCTGAAACGAGTCAGCGCTTGCCGGGAAAAGAAAGGAAAGATGGTGCTTCAAAATAAAAGAGGCCAGACCAAATAGCTCACCGCCATTCCCCCCAGGAAAAAGCCTATCACCGCGATAAGGGAAGGCAGTTGCAGGTTAGACAAGCCACTTATAGCATGCCCGGAAGTACAGCCCCCCGCGTAGCGAGAGCCAAAACCGATTAGGAAGCCGCCCAGCACCATCACCAGCCAGCCCTGGAGACTGGAAAATTGCTGCCAGTTGAAGACCTCTTGCGGCAACACCCCTTTATCGGTTTTTTGGAGGCCCCAGGTTTCCAGCATCTGCCAGGTCTCCGGGTTGAGCTGGGGCGTTTGGTTGGCATCTAGCCAAAGCACCGAAATACTGCCTCCCAGAAGGCCGCCCAGTACAAAAACCAGATTCCAGCGATGCCCCCGCCAGTCTATATTAAAAAAGCTACTGTGCTTACCCGCCCCACAGGCGGCGCACATCACGCGCAAATTGGACGAGACCCCAAAGGTTTTGCCCGTAAATAATAAAAGCGCCATCACCAGCGTGATAAGCGGGCCCGATACGTACCAGGGCCAGGGTTCACTCAGCCATTGCATAAACGCGGTTTGCATAAAGTATCACTTTTCTGTGTCTAAACATCGAATTTTTCGGCTTGCAAAGAAGCATCATATCCCCCACCGCATCGGTGATATCCGTCACCTCGCGTCCCCGGCTCAGTCCATGGGACGGGGCCTGCCGGCCAAATGTAAGGCCCCCCGCCGGTTCTTCTCGTTTTTTAATAGGCAGAAGGGAAGCGCGCTTGCCTTCGCCAAGGAGCGAAATTCCCCTACATTTAAAGGCCTTACCAAGCAAAGCGTTTTAAGCGCCCGGCGCGGTCCGTTCAATGATTGCCCGGCCGGTGTAATAAATCCGCCCGACCGGCCACTTACCTAACGGAAACCATTTTTAAACCCCCTTTACACTATGAAACGTCTTTTCAGTACCCTCCTAAGCCTGAGCCTCTTGGTCACAATAACGGGAAACCTTTCCGCCCAGTTGCTCTACGAAGTAAATTCACCCGGTGGTAAGACAAGCCACCTCTTCGGCACCCTGCACTTGATGAAATCAGGCCACCTTAAAGATAACTACCCAAAGGTGATCGATGCTTATCAAGCGGCCGATAAGGTGGTGGTAGAGACCGTCATCGACAGTAGTAAGCTACCGGCCCTGGGGCAGATGGCGCTGCTTTCCGAAGGCCAATTGAGCGACCTCTTTACCGAAGAGCAGTACCAGCAAATAGAGGAAGTAATGCCCCGGTACAGCTCCTACCCCATGGCCATGCTAAAGCGCTTTAAGCCCATTCAGTTACTGCTCATGATCACCATGAAGCAGTACCAAAACCTGGAGCTCCCCATGCAGGCGGCCAGCGGTACTGCGGTAGACCAGTACTTTGCTACCGCCGCCAAGGAGCAAGGTAAGCAGGTAATCGCCCTAGAAAGCCTGCGGGAACAGTTCAATCTGCTATTCAACGAACTAAGCGACTCGGCGCAAGCGGAAATGCTCCTGGAAACCTTGGATAACCCTGAGGAAGGCCAGGCGCTGGCCCAGCAGATGGCCCGCCTTTATCAAAATCAGGCGCTGACCGACCTGGGCCAGCTCTACCAAAACCATAAGGAGGACTTTCAAAACATGAGCTTTTTGCTGGAAGAGCGGAACCAGCAATGGATGCAAAAGCTGCCCAAGGTGCTCGATGAAGGGAACGCTTTTGTGGCCGTAGGCGCTCTGCACCTGCCCCTGGAAGAAGGACTCCTCGCCCGGCTGGAAGCGCAAGGTTATGAGATAACCCCCGCAAAACTGCGCTAAGCTTACCGCGGGGATAGGACTCCTTTGGCCGCCAGGCCCGGCAAACAAAGCTTACACATATTCATTATATTGCCCCGCCTATTTCTTACCAAGAGAGCTGGTAGCCAATGCGCTTAGTTCTCGTAAATTTTTCTCTATGCGAATGATGATCAAATGGTGGGTGGCCCTGGCTGTGCTTGTAGTAGCGGCTTGTAGCGAACAAAAAGTAAGTCGGCGCGCAGCTTATGCCGAAAAAGTGGCGCACCATCCCATGAGGGAATTGCTGGAAGCGCATCGCGGGCAAGAGCGCCCCGAAGGCCCTCAGCCGGATCGGCCCGACCTGGCTTTTGCGCATAATTTTTTGATGACCATGGACCCCGCGCTGGGCAGGCCGGCCCCAGAGCGGCTTAAGCAGGCTTATGCTCAGATGCAAGCCCTGCAGAACAAGCGCCGCGATTCTATCCCGCCTCTCCAATGGACCGAGCGAGGCCCTTCGCAGGTGGGCGGCCGCACCCGCGCCCTTATGTGGGACCCAAACGACAGCAGCCACACCAAGGTGTGGGCCGGTGGGGTAAGCGGGGGCTTGTGGTATAATGAAGACATTACCCTTTTCAGTAAAAAATGGCAGCCGGTAAATGATTTCTGGCGTACCTTATCGGTTACCGCTCTGGCTTATGACCCCACGCAAACAAACACTTTCTACGCCGGCACCGGCGAAGGGCAGGCCCGGGCTTCTCAGGGCGAAGGGATATGGAAGTCTACCGATGGAGGGAGTTCCTGGCAGCAGCTGCCCGCCAGCAAGGACTTTACGCACATAAATGACCTCGTGGTGCGGCAAGAAAATGGGCAGGGCGTGCTTTACGTGGCGGTAAAAAATGATGATTACGAAGGCTTTACGCCGCCCCCCGGTGTGGAAGGCCTGTACCGCTCTACCGACGGGGGCAGCACCTTCCAGCAGGTACTGCCCACGGTCAGCGGCCAGAACTACCCCTATGCCCCTATGGACCTGGAAATAGGCCCGGATAACCGCCTCTGGGTGGGTTCTATAGACGCCACGCCTACGCAGGGAAGTCGCGGCGGAGGCGACGTCTTGTATAGTGACGATGGCCAAAATTTTACCCGGGCGCTCAATACCAATGGCGACCGGGTGGAAATAGGGGTGGCCCCTTCCGATGCGGCCGTGGTATACGCTATTATCGAAAACAACAGTACCGTGATGGAGCTCTATAAAAGCCTGGATAGCGGGGCTACCTGGCAAACGATGAGCAAACCTAATGACGCAGATCCCGGTATCCCGGCCAATGACTTTTCCCGGGGCCAGGCCTGGTACGACTTAATTGTGCAAGTAGACCCCAATAACCCCGGTACGGTAGTGGCCGGGGGGATTGACCTTTTTCGCAGTCAGGATACCGGGCGAAGCTGGCAGCAGCTTTCTCACTGGTACGGGGGTTTTGGCTATCCGGAAGTCCATGCGGATCAGCATCAGTTCCTCTTTGCTCCCGGTTCCTCAGACCGGGTGCTCAACGGAAATGACGGCGGGGTGTATTACGCGGACAATTTCTCGAGCAATTTTCCTACCTGGCAGAATCGCAACCAGCACTACAACGTGACCCAGTTTTACGCCGCAGCGGCTCATCCGCAGGCGGGCAATGAATTTTACCTGGCCGGCTCTCAGGATAATGGCACGCAGCTTTTCCAGGGGCCGGGGTTGGTTAATACCCGGGAAGCTACGGGAGGCGATGGCGGCTTTTGCTTTATAGATCAAGATGAACCGAACGTCCAAATAACCAGCTACGTGTACAGCAACTATCGCCTCAGTACCAACGGAGGTCAATGGTTTAGCGATATGCAGTTGAGTAATAATAATCAAGGGCGTTTTATCAATCCCTGCGATTATGACGATAGCCTGGACATCCTCTACGCCGCTCGCAACGTGCTGCAAATTACCCGGGTACGGGATATAGGCAATCCTGGTGGCTTAAAGGAAGAAGCCCTACTGGCACGCGGGATGCAATCTACCCCCAGTGCGCTTAAGGTTTCGCCCCATCACCGCAGCAGTACGACCCTATTTGTAGGCACTAATTCCGGCCAAATCCTCCGGATAGACTCGGCCGATGGGCAAAGCGGTGCCCCTCAGGTACATGACCTCACCAAAACCAACCTTCCGACCGCCTATGTAAGCTCTATTCAAGTGGGTGCCCATGATGGGGAGCTGTTGGTTACTTACTCCAACTACGGGGTGCCCTCCGTATGGCATACGCAAGATTCTGGTACTACCTGGCGCAATGTAGAGGGTAACTTGCCAGACATGCCCGTGCGCTGGGGGCTTTTCAATCCCCGGGATTATGATATAGCGCTGCTGGCTACCGAACTGGGTACCTGGCTAACCTACGACTTGAGCGCCAGCCCCGTGGTGTGGCGCCCGGCCAATGATGGTCTGGCCAACGTGCGAACCGATATGCTGCAACTACGCCAAAGCGATTATACCTTGGTAGCCGCTACCCACGGACGTGGGCTATTCACTTCCAAATTTGAGAGCGGCATCGGTCTTCCCGAAATGGCTTCCGGGAAGGCAGCCGGCTGGCAAGTGCAGGTGTACCCCCAGCCCGCTTCCGATTTTATCCAGCTAGAGTGGCGTCCTCATTCAGTAATGACCGGGGCATTTGAGGCGCAGTTGCTATCCACTACGGGACAATTGATCCAGCGCTGGCAGTGGGAAACCCCGGCCAGCCAAAAGCGGCTTTCCCTGGCAGATCACCCGCAAGGTACTTACTTGCTCGTAGTGCGAGCGGGCAATCAGCGTTACCGCCAACGGGTGCTTATCCAACCCTAAGCACGGGGTAAGTTACTGTGCCCTCTACCCTGGCTTACTCGATTTCTACGGGGCTTATGGGATAGGAGCTTTTCCTTCGCTTTTTTGGGAAAGGATCTGAAGCGGGAAAAGCGGGCGTCTGGCCCCGCTGTTGCCCTAAAAAATGTCGGGACGCGGTGGGGACTTGGGGCCATTCTGGCTTTTTTGAGAGGGGCTGATGTAATCCGTTTCCACTAAATAAGGGACCTAAAGTTTGCAAAAAGGCTAAAGGATAGGCTCCTTTATTGTCAAATTTGAAATACTAAATTGCCTCAGGGGGGCTTTTTTTCATTTTTTGATAAGCCTTATGTCTCGGGCTTCCTTTTTTTCATAATTCCGAAAGATTTTGCCGCATGGGTTACAAAACCGGAAATGAAGTAGTCCAGGGGCGGGGCAACTTTGGATCAACAAAAGAGTAGTTCTCTTCCTTTTTCAGGATTTGTTAAAACCTACGTATTGTCCTGTTTAATCTGCAAAGCGTTGCGTGTCTTTGGGGTGTTTTTGCTTCCCTTCCCTGTTTCCCCTTAAGAGCACGTAACGCTTTTTTCTCTGACAAGAATCTGCTTACATAAAACCGCCCCTTTTCTGGCACCAGAGAAGGGGCGGTCTTTTTTAGAAGAGGAAAGCTTGAGCTTACCTTTGGAGCAGCTGGAGCTCTGTCTTTTGGGTTTTGAGGAGGTATAACCCCGCCGGCAGCTGGCTCAGGTCCAAATTTTGCCCATTTACTTCGAGAAGGGCCTGCCCTTGCAAGTTATAAAGAACAGCATCTTCTACTTTTCGGCTCAACTTGACCGGGCCGGTGGTAGGATTAGGGTAGGCGGTGAGTGCTTCGTTTTTTTCGGCTTCGCTAAGCCCGATGGTGCCACCAATGCGGTAAATGGCCAGGGTGCCGCTTACCTCATTGGCCGCTATAAGTAAGGGCTCTCCGTTGGGGCTTTGGCTTGCGCTTACAAAGCGGAGATCTTCCGGGCCTAGATCTCCGGCAGCACGATCACTGGCAGCTACGCTAAAATCGCGCGGCAAGAAGTAGCTTACAAAGCTGGGTTGGTTGGGGTTTGTGAGGTCGTACACCATGATGCCCCCCATGCGCTCCAGGCCGATAAAAGCAAGGCGGTAACCATTGATCATGGCTATTTCTACGGCTTCCGGCTCGCAGCCTTTGTCATCGCTCCGGCTCTTAAAGGAGCTGTTGTCATCGTTATTGGCGTTAAAGTTATTGGGGTAAGCATTGAAAACTTCCTGGGCAAACTCGGCGCCGCTGTCCCAGACGAGGTTTCCGGCAGCGTCCCAAACGCTAAAGGAGCGGCCACCGTAGCCATAAAGCGCGTCGAAATCTCCATCTCCATCGGTGTCGCCCTGAGCGGTACTTATCTTGAGGCGGCCCAGGCTGTCTTCCATTTGCAAGTGGGCCCGGTTTGGGAAAGCGGTGGGGTCCAGCACTTCATCTTCTACCCGGGATTCTTCGTCATAGGCATCGTATTCGCGGGCGTCGCCCTCGTTGGCCGTTACGATATAGTCCCTGCCGCCCGCTTCAAAGGCCTTGATGGCATCGGGCATATAAAAGGATTGAATAGGCCAGTTCCGGAGGTTCACCGAGGCAGAACGATTACTGGCGTCCAGTTTATTTTTTCCCGTACTCCAATCTTTGGTACCCAGGGGCAGAAGACTACTCACGCGGGGCCCATTGAGGTCTATCATGGCTAGGGCATTGTTTTCCTGGCAGGCCACGAAGGCCTGGGTGCTGGCGGCATTTACGGCCACGTATTCGGGTTCTAAGTTTTGAGATAAGCGGGGCTGGGTGCCTTCCAGGCGAATGTCGTCAATTTGCCAAAGGCTGGAATTACCGCCGCCCGGGGTCCCGGTGTAATAAAAGGCGATCGAAACGCTGTCGCCCAGGTAATTATGTAGACTGTACCGGCCTGAGAATAGATCGGTATAACTCCCGGGCGAGAGGGCAAACTGGGCGGTAATGGTGTCCCAGGTGGCCTTGGCGGGATTGCTGTGGACGGCAAGGTCGTAGTCCCGGCTAATGAGCACCTCTAGATTTCCTCCCGAAAAGTTCTTGGCGCTGTAGAAAGAGAAATAAGCGGAATCTATTCCCGTAAGGTTTTGGCGAGGAGTAATGAGCCATCCTTCGGTAACCGTATCGGAATTGAAGGCA